>JAKSBO010000289.1 GCA_022361095.1 Desulfobacterales bacterium
ACGTTTTACACATACTGCAATAGCAATTTATTCTCAAATTACAACTGCTGATGGGAGAAAGATCCCTGGCTATGCAATATACAATTTGTACCAGCGGACAGATGAACCTGATGTCAGTGATTTAATTCAAGACTTTCCGGTGGATTTTTTTGCCGGTGTTGAGGTTCTGGAGGCAGGTATTATAATTCCGTCCCCTGAGCTGCAAAAAAGGGTGCTGAATGTTTTGGCCTCTCCGACATATAAAGAGTTACACAATCCCCGTTATTCCGTTATTGCCAATCCCTTTACCCTGGCGTTTCAAAACTGCACCGAGCATACCCTGGATGTGATAACGGCGGCAATTTATGAAACCAGCGACATTAAAGTGATAAAAGCAAATGAGAAGGCCTATTTTGAACCGCAACCTGTAAACGTTAATCCCATAAAGCTTTTGCTTGGTTCAATGTTTGCCGCAGATGTCGCTACTTCAGACCATCCAGGGCCTCCGGTGACATCAACATTTACTGCCATTGGCAAATTTTTAACAAAATACAACGCAGCATCTGAAATATTAATCATAACACCGGATACGTAAGCGCCCATATCTAAAAAACAGGGAATCTGCTGGAAATGCCGGGAAAAACATCTATATTCGTGTTTGCCCGAAAACCGGCAAAATTTGCGGTTTTTAGGCGGGCACTATTTACCGGTTGCCGTCCACAAGGCCCAAAATGGTTTCTGCCGCGGTCTTTGCCCCGCCCTGTTTTTGTAAAATATAATGATTCACTGCGTTAATACGCGTTTGCCGGTTTTCTGATTTTACAAGGTAGCTTAACATGGTTTCAGCGGCTTCCTGGTGGTTTCTGCACTGGGTTACGGCACCGGTATTAAAGACCTCTTTTCCCACCCAGGCAAAATCCTGCCAGTGGGGGCCGATGATTGTGGGAACGCCTAAAGCTGCGGGCTCCATGAAGTTCTGACCGCCTAACGGCGCAAGGCTTCCGCCGACAAAGACCACGTCTGAATGGCTGTATGCCTGGTGCAGATCTCCAAACTTGTCCCACAGGATAATGGCCGGATTTGTCAGCCCGGATGATATCCGGGAGCCTTTATATACCGTGAGGCCGTTTTTATTCAGTGTTTTGAAAAGTGGCGCTATCCGGTGCATATGTCTGGGAAACAGGGCAATGACCTGGTTTGGCACCGCTTTTAACAGGGCCTTTATCATATCAATGATCTGCGCTTCTTCCTGGCGGCGGAAGGAGGCAAAGATGGACAGGGGTATTTCCCCGGGCACAATTTGCGCCAGGGCAGACGTTTTGCTGGTCGTGTTTTGCGCCGTCATTCGGTCAAATTTGATATTGTCCATGGTTTTAACACGGGTGTGGGGAAATACCCGGGAAAATCTTTGGGCGTCCTCGGCAGAGATGGCCAGAATGTGATCCGGGGCAAAAGATTGCCAGAACGCTTTGGTGAGCTTGTAATTCCGGCCGCTTTTTTGGGATAGCCTGCCGTTGATGATCAATACCCTGGTGTGATTCTTCTTTAACGCATAAAGGTGGGCCGGCCACATTTCGGTCTCCAGTAAAACCATAATCCCTGGATTAACCTGTTCCACCGCTTTACCCATGGCCTTTGGGCTGTCAAAGGGGAATATATCAATGTACAGGCTGATCCGGGGTGAATATTTTTTTGCCGACAGCGTTTGCGTCAGAATTTCCATGCCCTGGTCTGTGGTTGTGGTCAGCAATATGGTGACCGGCCTGTCCGGGTTAAGGGCATGTATAATGGATACGGCAAGATACGCCTCACCGGCCGATGCCGCCTGTATCCATACGTCTGCCGGTTGAAGGCGGACCGGATTGATACGCCTGTCAAAGGTTGGGGCAAGCCTTGGGTGCCGTTTTAAAAAAGGCAGGGCCGCTTTCCACAGGATATTGTAAAATTTAAAAAAATTGGGTATAAAAACATTTTTTATCATGGGAGGCTATGCTCTCATGTTTTTTGGCACTTGACAATAGAATCTGTAAAGCAATTACTCCCACCCATGAAATCAAGAAAAAATACTTTGTCTGAAGAACGCCGGCAAAAGATTATCCGGATGGTGTTGGTACACTGCAAAAGAATTGCCCTGGCCGCGTTATTTATGGTGGTAGAGGCAGGGGCCGGCGGTGCCATGGCAATGCTGGTCAAACCTGTGCTCGATGATATTTTCATTGCCAGGGACAGTACCAAGTTATTGCTCATCCCCGGCCTCGCCGTTCTGGTGTTTTTTCTAAAAGGTGCCGGTGCATATGGGTCGGAATACCTGATGAATTATGTGGGTCAGCGTATTATTCGTGATTTCAGGGACCGCCTTTATGAAAAAATCATGAATTTGCCCATTTCATATATCCAAAGGGAAAAGACCGGGGTGCTCATGTCCCGGATTACCAATGATGTAAATATTATCAAGAGCATGGTGTCCACTGCCGTTATCAGCCTGTTCAGGGACTCTTTTTCCGTTGTGGCATTTTTGTTCGTTATCTTTTACCGGGACTGGAAACTTGCATTAGGCGCGTTTGTTGTCCTGCCCGTTGCCTTTTACCCCATTGTCATCTTCGGCAAAAGAATCCGGAAGTTTTCCACGGGAACCCAGGAAACCATGGCTGATCTTAATGCCTTTTTACATGAAACCTTTTCCGGGACAAAAATTGTTAAAATATTCAATCTTCAGGCCTTTGAAACAGATAGATTTAAGGAAAAGACCAACGAACTGTTCCGGTTAGAGATGAAAAAGGTGATGACCCGGGCATTGTCCTCTCCGGTGATGGAATTTTTAGGCGGATTAGGCATCGCTTTTGTTATCTGGTTTGCCGGGATGCGGGTGGTCAACGGCACGTCCACACCGGGTGTGTTTTTCTCTTTTTTGACTGCCGTGATGATGCTTTATGCACCGGTGAAAAAACTGGCTTCCCTGAACAATACCATCCAGGAAGGTGCGGCTGCGGCCTCCAGGGTCTTTGATGTACTGGAGGCACAAAATGATGTGGTGGACAAATCCGATGCCCGGCCCCTTAACGCGTCATCCTGTGAGGTGATTTTTAAGGACGTATCCTTTGCCTACGGCCCTGAAGAGCCTTTGGCCTTAAAGGACATCAACCTTAAGGCCGCACCCGGAGAGACCCTGGCCCTGGTCGGCATGAGCGGCGGTGGAAAAACCAGCCTGGTAAACCTGATCCCAAGACTTTATGATGTGACTGACGGGGCTCTTTTTGTTGGCGGCCATGATGTCCGGGACCTGAGCATCACTTCTCTTCGAGACCATATTTCCATTGTGACCCAGGAACCCATTTTATTCAATGAGACCGTGCGGGATAATATCCGGTATGGAAAAATGGATTCAGATGATGCCGCTGTTGAAGCGGCGGCACGGGCCGCCTTTGCCCATGATTTTATATGTGGTTTTCCCAAGGGCTATGATACTGTAATCGGAGAGCTGGGTTCCCGTTTGTCCGGAGGAGAAAAGCAGCGGATCTGCATTGCCAGGGCGCTTTTGAAAAATGCACCGGTGCTGATTCTGGACGAGGCAACCTCGGCCCTGGATTCCCAGGCGGAAAAAGTGGTGC
>JAKSBO010000056.1 GCA_022361095.1 Desulfobacterales bacterium
CGGGCCCAGCCCCTGGAGCGCTCCCAGGCTCCGGACCTGTTTGATACTGTCGCCCGCCTTGCCCGCCGGGCAGGATTGCCCATGCCCAAGGTGTACCTTATTCCCGAATCGGCACCCAATGCCTTTGCCACGGGCCGTAATCCGGAACATGCCGTTGTCGCCGTCACCCAGGGGCTGATGAACATGATGAACCAGGAGGAGCTTGAAGGGGTGCTGGCCCATGAACTGGGCCATGTTAAAAATCGGGATATCCTTATCTCCACCATTGTGGCCACACTGGCCGGGGCCATCATGTGGATTGCATCCATTGCCAGGTTCTCAGCCTTTTTCGGCGGTAGGGACGATGACGAGGGCGGCCTTGGCTTTATTGGCGTGCTTGTGGTTTCCATGGTTGCCCCCATTGCCGCAATGATCGTTCAGATGGCCGTGTCCAGATCCAGGGAATACCTGGCCGATGCCACAGCCGCAAGTATTACCGGTAATCCCAATGGTCTGGCATCCGCATTGTCAAAGCTGGGGGGATTCAGCCGCGGTCAGGCCCAGGTTGATGCCAGTCCCGCAACAGCCCACATGTTTATTGTTAATCCGCTGACCGGAAGGCAGATGATGAGTCTGTTTTCCACCCATCCACCCATTGAAGATCGTGTGGCCCGGCTTGTGGGTTCGCAGCCGCCCGGCCGCAGTTTTCCCGGCCACTTCGGCCAGGAAAACGGCAAAGACCATTCCGCCGGCACAAGCATGGACGACCGGAGCCGGTCGTTTTGGGACAATCTGTCCTGATAAAAAGGCGGAAGAATAAACACTATTTTATTTTTTTGGATAATCTTGTATCGAATTGTTCTTTATTGATGACAAACCGGACATGCCGGCCTTTTGAAATGAGATCAACACCGTCATGTGCCTCCACATTGAAAACCAATTTTTTCCCCTTAACCTGTGTTAATTCAGTGACAACTGTAATTTCCAGACCCGGGGGCGTTGCGGCTTCATGACTTGCGTCAATGTGTATCCCCACGGTTTGCTCCCGGGGCCAGTCAATATGGGGTATGACGGCTTTGATGCATGTCCATTCAAGCAGACCCACTAAAAATCCCGTGGCAAAGACTTCGGGCATAACCTGAAACTCTTCTGCCTCCGGGTAGAGTGCCGGAACGGTTTTTGACCCAGGGACTGTGAATTTGTGTTCATAGCGGATACCGGGTTTTAAGGTCTCTTTCATTTTGTTCTCCTTTTGTATGCGCAAATGATTATGCCTGATTCAATTGGGGAACTGCAGTGTTATGCGAATCCCTTTTTTCCTTTGGATTTGATTATGTTTGTTAACACTGCTTTGCTTTTATGGCAAGATCGGAACATACTGGTTTTAACATTTTTGTCTGCCTCGCCTGTTTCCAGGCATAAGGAATAAGGCCTCAAAAGGTTAAACATCGTATTGCCCGGACAGCCTGTATCCGGATTTTTATATGGATTATGGCGTGGCTTAGCGTGTTTTATATAGCTTGAGTAAATTTTTATGTGAAAAAGTTAGCTTTGATTCATTTTGTCGTTCGTTTGTGAAAAATTTTCTTGTGCTTTTTTTTATGTTTTGGCATTATCTCCTGGGTAAAAAAGATTCTTTCAACAGAATTTTTCAGACGAAGAAAAGGCTGAACTCAATGAATATTTTTGATCCCGTTTTAGGTTCGCAAGATCCGGTACTTCAATCTGCGGAGCCCATGCTGAGGCCTATGGTCCAGGTGCCTAAACCCGTTATGCTTGCACCTGTCCCTATTCCCCAGGATACATATACCCCCTTGGAATTTGCCGCCGTTACCATCGCCATTGCGTCTGCCGCCACCATTGGGTCCAATATGGTGGATGTGCAAAACGGCAGCATGGGTAAAACCCGGGCCGTGGTAAATGGCTTGGCCAAAGGGACTGCGGCTTCGCTGATTCTCTCTTTAACCCCTAAAAAAAGTCTGGCGGATATCGGCATAACAGCCGCAGCGCTTGCCGGGGCCGGATATTTGATCGATAAAGTAATGAAAAAAGGCCCGGACACCTTGTGTGCCTCCCGGGAAACGGAAGCGCCATGACCGCCTGTACCTCCTCTCCCATTAGCGTTGTCAGTGAACTGCCCAACCGGATGCGCCTGAAAGGCCGTTTCCTGCGGGACCCGGAACTGGATCCCGATTACCTGGAAGCCACCCTGGAGACCATTCCGGGTGTTGACTCCGTACGCTTGAACGGCAGGGCCTCTTCGGTTATTGTCACCTATGACGGCCGGGCAGAAATACGGGCTGCTGTATTGGGGTGTATCCAGGATCTGCCTTTGGAGGTCTTTCAAGGAAAAAACCACAGAAAA
>JAKSBO010000101.1 GCA_022361095.1 Desulfobacterales bacterium
GAGACTTGAGGCAAACATCACACAGGGGATCAAAAAGGAGAAAAGAATCAGAAACACATACTCAACCTTGGTACGCCAATGGCCTAATATCACGGCCAGGGTTTTTTTGCCTGCTCTGGCATCTGTTTCGATATCCCGCAGATTGTTGACCACGATAATGGCCGTGATCATCAAACCTACGGGCACAGATGCAATAAAAACCGCCGGTGTCACGCATCCGGCCATGAGGTAGTAGGTACCCGGTACTGCCACAGGCCCGAAAAAAATGAATACAAATACTTCGCCAAGTCCGTTTGAGGCAATGGGACAGGGGCCGGCGCTGTAAGAGACAACGCCGAGAAGAGAGGCGATCACGATACAGAGAATCACAACCCCACCCTTGATAATCAGCACAGTGCCCAACCCCAGTGCCGCCAGCATGGTCAATATGAATGCGTTTCGAACGGTTTCAGGCGGGATCAGACCGCTTTGGGTCATGCGCTTGGGACCTTTTCTGTCCGGGGTGTCAATCCCATTGAGAAAATCAAAATAATCATTGGCCAGATTCACGGAGATCTGAATCAATAAAGCGCCTGCCAGGGCTGCGGCAAACATCAGAGCAGAAAATCTGTGGTCGGCAATAGCGCACGCGGCACCAACAACAACCGGGCAAGCTGCTGCAGGAAGGGTTTTGGGGCGGATGGCCAGCCACCAGTGGTGTAGATTCATAATACGTTTAACCTATTTTCTTATCTTTATTTAATAAATTACAGCAAAGCAAATACGCTGAGTGCAACCGGTTTGTCAAGCCGGTGAATAAAATGCATAGTCTAATATTTAACGAACAAGAACTAAAGAATAAATTGGGTATTGATTTTAAAATTTATATATTGGGAGCTTTAATTGGACAATCTGTTTGAAAATATACCTGATAACCTGCCGGCCGAACACTTTACCGATTTGGTTCAAGAGGCGAATATTCGGATTGAACGTATTGTTTCTTTGGGCCATAATTCACCTGAATCCGGGTGGTATAACCAGGCGGAGAATGAATGGGTGATGGTATTGGAAGGTTCCGGAACAATTCTGTTTGAAAACGGGGGGGAACACGTTTTAAATAAAGGGGATTATCTCAACATTCCGGCTTACACAAAACATAAAGTGACGCGAACCGACCCAAAGAACTTAACAATCTGGTTAGCGGTTTTTTATTAAAATAAACTATTGGTTGGATTTAACATTTTAATTTTCCTGTTATAAGTGTATCAGTGATGGATTTTTCTTGCGCCTGATTCCCAAAATGTCGTATTCTTTCTGAAACAGCCACGGGCTGATTTGGTCTATCGACACCCAGACTCACCCCGCAACAAAATATGATAGTAATCTAAAACTTTTTTATGAAAGTACCAATGAATTGCCAAATTTTTTTTATGTTTTATTGCGCGGTGAGCCTGGGTGTTGACAGGCCAGGCCGGCCCATGGCCGCTGTTGGGATTTTTTGAAAAAAAATTTATCATGGCTTTGTGCCGAAAGAGAGATCTGCTTTGAAAAGGCGTAAAACAAAAATTGTAGCAACCATATCCAACCTGAATTGTTCGGTGGAATTCATTGAAACACTTTATAAGGCTGGAATGAACGTGGTGCGCTTGAATACGGCCCACATGAGTCATGATGATGCCAGGCAGGTTATTGAAAATACCCGCAAGGTATCGGACAAGATCGGTATCCTTCTGGATACCAAGGGCCCTGAGATCAGAACATGTGATGCCAAAGAACCGCTGTCCGTGGCTGCCGGGGATTCCATCCACATTAAAGGAGATGCCGGTGGAATTTCCAAAGATAATGAGATCTACGTATCTTATCCGCATTTTGTCGACGATGTCCCGGTTGGATCTTCCATTCTCATTGATGATGGATGCATTGCCCTGAACGTTCAAGACAAGGCAGATGACCATCTTATCTGTTCCGTGGAAAATGACGGGGTGATCTACCCCAGAAAAAGCATCAATATTCCGTCGGTGCATGTTAAATTGCCGGCTTTAAGCGAAAAAGACAGAGAATTTATTGTCTTTGCCGCAGACCAGGAGTTAGATTTCATTGCCCACTCTTTTGTTCGCAATAAGGAGGATGTCCTGGCGGTTCAAAAGATTCTCGATGAGAAGCAATCTTCAATCAAAATCATCGCTAAGATCGAAAATGCCCAAGGCGTGGATAATCTAAGGGATATTTTAAAATATGCCTATGGGGTGATGGTGGCCAGGGGGGACCTGGCCGTTGAAATTCCAACTGAGAGAATTCCCCTGATCCAGAAAGAGATTGTCCAAACCTGTATTGAATTGAGACGCCCTGTTATCGTTGCCACACAGATGCTGCACTCCATGATCCAATCACCACGGCCCACAAGGGCTGAGGTGTCGGATGTGGCCAATGCCTGCCTGGATCATACCGACGCGTTGATGCTGTCCGGAGAGACGGCCAATGGGAAGTATCCTGAACAGGCGGTTTTGACTATGGCCAGGATTGCCCGGGAGGTTGAATTAAAACGAAGTTCCTTTATTGATATCCCCTATTCAAGCCAGGGCAATTTGACTGACTATCTTGCCAAGGCCGCAGTGAAGTCCTCCCTGCGCTTAAATACCAGGGGAATTGTGGCC
Organism: Desulfobacterales bacterium; assembly: GCA_022361095.1. Taxonomy (GTDB): domain Bacteria; phylum Desulfobacterota; class Desulfobacteria; order Desulfobacterales; family Desulfobacteraceae; genus Desulfobacter. The sequence continues at coordinate 2,634 of JAKSBO010000101.1, forward strand.
GATTCACTCTCCGGCAAAACCATTCTGGCCCTGTCCGCTTACCGGGGGGACAGCCCTATTTTCGCCCAGGTTTACGATAAAAAAGTGATGCGAACTCTATCTTTGTCCTTTGGTGTATTCTCTGAATATATACCCCTTGGGCCAAGTCCAAGGGAAGTGCTGATAAATTCCATCTGCCGTCTAATCGCAGACCAGAATTTTAACGATGATGACCTGATTATTGTGCTTTCAGGCAGTTTCGGTCCTGAACTGGGGGCATCTTATATCGAAATCAGCAATGCAGAAACCTTCAGCCAGAAATGCACATGGAACCGGGAATAAGCTGCCTACCCCTTAAGGAAGAGCGGACAGCGCCGTACAGGGTAATATTTTGAAGTTGCCGGATAAATTTTTTGCATAAAGCAATACTGTGGGGATGGTGGTAAATGCGGCCTTCATGATCCATCCCCCTGGGAACCCCATCCGTTAAAAACATTCGAATTAATAGGGTACTTGCCTCGTGTCTATCCATTTGCCCGTGGCAGCACTTTTCAATTTTTAAAATTTCGCCGTCATTGAACCGTTTGGGCAAAACACCATGTTGATCCACACAGGATTTAAGAAAATTTAAGATTCTTGCCAGGCGCAATAGTGTGACGGCTTCAAGCCTGGAGGTGGTATCTGCCACCGGAAAAACCGTGGAGCGCATCAACGTAAAGTTTTTCGGCAGCAACTGCTGTTTTTCACACAGGGCATAATCTGCACTGCCCGGAGCCGGGTAGTAAATGGACAGCCCGGCAATGGTTCTTTTTGCCGCAAGGGCCAAAAGATCGTTTAAGGTAGTGTCTGCCGTCTGGCCTGGAGCGGCCCCAAGAAGATAAGAGACACAATTCATATCCAAATCTTTAGCCATGTCCAGAACCCTGTCATGGGCATCTCTGACATCCGGGCGTTTAAACCGTTTTAACTGGGTTGCGCAAAAAGAGCCCACGGACAGATTCAGGGTTTTAAATCCGGCGGCTTTCATGGCTGCAAGAATTTGTGTATCAAGAGATGGCGGGAAAAGTCCGTTCATGGCCCGCAGTTCAATATCCTGCCCCTTAAAAATTTCCCGGATTCCGGCCAGAAGTTCCAGTACCCATGATTTTTTAAGGGTCAGGTTTTCATCCTCAAAATCAATGAACCCGATCTGCTTAGATTTTGTCTGTAATTTAATTTCATCAAGCACATCCGAAACCGGCCTCATTCTGAAACCGGCATGGTTACTCGATGCAGACACCGCGCAATAGGAGCAGGAGAAGGGACACCCTCTGGAGGCCACAATGGTGATGGCGCGCCTTTTGTTACGCTGGTAAAAGTGCCAGTCAATTTTATCCAACGCGTTCTGGTCAAGGCCGTGGGGAGAATCCGCCCAGGCGGGCGGGTTCAATACGATATCATTTTCCTGCTTAAAACCGATCCCTTTAATTTTTTTTAATTTTTTTGCCGTGGGGCTGGTGTGGGCCGGTTGTTTTTTTATCAGCCCGGCAAGCTGCACCATGGGTGCCTCGCCCTCTCCCTGGATGACAAAATCAATCTCTTTGTTTTTAAGGCAATTTTTCGGAAACTGAGTGACATGGTGGCCGCCCAGCACAATAAAGGCGTGGGGCCAAAACCGCCGCACCGCCCTTGCCGTTTCCAGGGCCTGTTCCCAATATGGGGTGAACAAGGCGGAGATGCCTACTAAAAAAGGTTTTTCTTTTCTGACCAGATTTGCAATATGCTCAAAACTATAGCCAAAGTGCCTGTAATGGTGGAACAGGGAAAACAAGGTGGTATCAATTCTCCCGTAGTGGGGAGCCAGGTGATCAAAGGCTTGTGGGTATTCAATGATTTTTGATTTATCCCGTGCAAGGGCATCAATGATGGCAGATGAAAATCCGGCATGTTCCAGTTCTTTGGCAATGCAGGCTAGTCCGTAAGGAATGGTGCGCTTTTTTGTGAGGTAAAATTCCCTTATGGGCGGTGCAATTAAGACAATATCCGCCATAGCTGTGTGCCTACTTTATTTTGGGAAACAGGGCAATGGGTACCAGGCAGACCAGGGGAATAAATGCTGTGCATTTAAGAACGACAGCCAGTCCGAAAATATCGGCCAGCCAGCCGATACCCGGCGCAATGACCCCGCCAAGCCCATAGGCCAGGCCCATCATAAGACTGGCTGCCATGGCCCTGGATCCCGGGGCAAGTTTCTGGGCCATGACCACGCCCAGGGGCATGGGGGCCAGAACAAAAAAGCCGGAAAGAAAGGAGCCGGCGTAAGCACCCAATCCCGGCATGTATAAGAACATCAGAAGGGTCGGCGGCATGAGCAGGTATGACAGGAAAAAAACGGGCGTGAACCCGAACCGGTCTGCACAATAGCCTGCTATCAATCCGGACAGGGTCCCGGCAATGGTAAAAAGTGCGATGATCACCCCCACTGAGGGCAGGGGGTGGCCGTGGTGGGTCAGGTAAATGGGCATGAACGTTAAAAACGTCTGGCCCACAACCGCCCGCAGCACCATGACCAGCCAGATTAAAAATACCGTTTTATACACCTTGCCAAAGGTGTGTTTTAAGCTGTTGATAAATCCCAATCCCGCCATATTCTCGGACACGGGTCGGGGCATATATGTCAGGCAGAAGATATAAGAGACAAGGCCCAGCAGCATGGTCCAGGGCATGGCGGACAATCCGAACCTGCTCACATACCAGGTGATGAACACAGGGCCCAAAGCAAATGCCAGGGTCCCGCCGGTATTGAAAATGGATTGTGCAAAGCCTGCCCGGTTTCCGGCATAGACATTCACCATGCCCGAAGTGGAGGGGTGAAACATGGAGGACCCGAAAGAGCCCAGACACAGAATACTCAGCAAGATCCAGTAATTGGGCGCAACCCCGGAAAAGGGAATGACAAAAAAGACCAGAAACAGTCCGGTCATTACAAACCAGCGGGTTTCATACCTGTCAGCCATGTATCCCACTGCCGGTTGCACCACAAAGGATAAGAAACGCACGGTGCCGGTAATCAGGCCCACCTGGGTCAGTGTGAGGCTAAGCTTGGCCTGGAACGCCGGAAGCAAGGGGGTAAAAAATGAAGAGTAAAAATCTCCGGTAAAATGAACCAGGCTTAAGACCAGGACAATTTTATAATCAATCCTCTCCCCTTGGGGCACATTGCCCTGGGCTTGGGACGTACTCATATTAGAAAATCCTAATTAGTTCTTTACTGCCGTGGTTGAATCAAAAGTTACCCAAATGCAAGAGGTGGGAGGCTTTGGGTTCAAACACTAATTCTTCAGGCTGTGGATGGGGGCCGGTATATGCCCACCGTATTCGACAAAACTATCTTCAAGCCCAAGGTGGGGCACATCCATGATACTGGCCTTGCCCAAAAGCCCTCCGAAATTAACACTATCCCCCGCTTTTTTACCGGGTACCGGTATAATGCGCGTAGCCGTGGTTTTGGCATTGATCATGCCGATCGCCATCTCATCGGCAATGATGCCTGCTAATACCTGTTCCGTAATATCCCCGGGCACCGCCACCATATCCAGCCCCACGGAGCATACACAGGTCATGGCTTCCAGTTTTTCAACGGAGAGAAATCCTTTTTGTGCAGCTTCGGCAATGTTGAGATCTTCACTGACCGGAATAAAGGCACCTGACAAACCGCCCACATGGGATGAGGCAAAGGCCCCGCCTTTTTTCACTGCATCATTGAGCATGGCCAAAGCCGCGGTGGAGCCGGGAACACCAATATAGGAAAGTCCCAGGGCCTGGAAAATTTCGCCCACACTGTCACCCACCGTAGGGGTCGGGGCAAGGGAGAGGTCCACCACGCCAAACTGGATATTAAGGATGTCCGCCACCTCCCTGCCGATGAGTTCACCCACCCGGGTAACCTTGCAGGCGGTGCGTTTGATAATTTCGGCGATTTGGCCAAGGCGCAGGCGCTGCTGGGACAGATTTCTTTCAATGGCACGTTTGACCACGCCGGGCCCGGACACCCCGACATTGATGACGGCATCTGCCTGGCCCACCCCAAGATAGGCCCCTGCCATAAAGGGCATGTCCTGGGGAATATTTGAAAAGACACACAGCTTGGCACAGGCCAGGCCATCGTCGTCAGCCGTAAGTGCGGCCGCTTTTTTAATGGCCTTGGACATGGCCAGCACGGCATCCATGTTAATGCCGGCCTTGGTGGTGGCCACATTTACCGAGGCGCAGATCCGCTGGGTTTCGGCCAGGGCTTTGGGGATCGCATCAATCAGATTCCGGTCCCCGTTGGCAATGCCTTTTTCCACCAGGGCTGAAAATCCGCCGATGAAATCAATATTCACGGTTTTGGCAATGTCATTGAGTTCGTGGGCAATCTCCACCATCTGCTCAGATGAAAATGACGCGCCCACCAGGGCGATGGGAGAGATGGAGATGCGCTTGTTGACCACCTTGATCCCGTACTTTTCACCTACCTGGTCACAGGTTTCCACAAGCTTGGCCGCATGGCCGATGATTTTTTTGCGTATATTTTTTTTGAATACATTCAGATCATGGGAGATACAGTCAAACAGGCTGATTCCCAAAGTCACTGCCCGCACATCCAGGTTTTCATTTTTTACCATCTCTATGGTTGAGATGATTTCCTGATCTTCAAACACCGTCAATCTTCCTTTTTACTAACAGCCAGAACCTGTGGCAGTTATATTTTGTTGGTCACGTTAAAAATATTTTTGTGCTGGA
>JAKSBO010000567.1 GCA_022361095.1 Desulfobacterales bacterium
ATTTTAAATAAAAATCATGTTAGGTCAATGGCGGAACAATAAAACGCATTGTTCTTTTCCTTTTTTTCGCCTGCCCGGCAACGGGCAGGCGTTTTTTTATCTATCTAAAAAATTCACTGTTTACGATGCCCTTTCCCGCCTGGCGGAACCAAACTCAAGATCTGTTTTGCATGGGCTTGAACGGCAGCATCGGAAAACCACCAGTACCGGACATCCCCTGCCATAAAATCTTGAATCAAATTTTTCTGGCGAGGGTGAAAAGTGCGTTCCGAAGCCCCGCCCGGCAAGACTGCCATGAGTTTTTCATCATCCCCCATATCCGCCACAAAGCGCAGGGATGCGCAATGGGTCACCCCATAAGGATCGTCAAAATCATACCACCCTCGATACAGGGTCTCACCTGATCCCCCCATGGGCATAGGCCCTGTGCCGAACAAGCGCCTTAGTCGCCCTTTGCGAAAAAGGGGATTAACCAATTCAAGGGTATGCAGATCGCCCCAGCGCCATTGGGCAGGGTTGTCCCCAAGGCTTTGGGACAACGCCTTTCGTACGTCATGGGCAGCCCGGATAAAAAGATCAGCCATGGTTTCGGTTTTACCGGCAGTGCGTATATCATCAAAAAAAAGACTCTCGCCCGCCAGTACAAACTGCAAAAGGCGCTCCTGCCAGTAATACCAGGCATTCAACAAGGTCAAAACCTTTTGCGGCCCCAGGTCATCCTCAAACACGGCCAGGGCAAAATGCAGGTATATGGCTTGAAAAACCAAAGGCCCCGCCTTTTCAGGGTCATCTTTAAAATCCCAATCCGCCAGGATCCGCCCAAAATCCTTTGTATCCCCGTTCGCCAGAAAAATGCCAGCCATCACCGGCGCGATGCGGCGGGCCATGATATTGGCCGTATCCCTTTGATACTGCCACATATCCAAGGGTGTCTGCCCAGGCTTTGCCGCCATGAGTTCCTTCAGCCTTGCATAACGAAATGACGGCGCAAAAAAAGAGGAATAATAATGGGAAAAGCCTGTATCAATCGTTTTATTGTTGCAGGTCCCCACCCACTTTTTCTCCGGGTTGATCTGCCCGGGCATCAGGTCCGGTTCAATCCAGCCCTGCCAGTTGTCTGTGCCGTCTTTAACCACATGGGGAAACGTGCCGCCGTTCCTGCGTAGCGGAATCCGGCCGGATGCCTGGTAACCGATATTTCCGGAGCTGTCGGCAAAAACCCAGTTAAAACAGGCTATGGCCAGGCCCTGCATGGCCTTGGACAAATCTTGGGCATTTTCTGCCGTCAGTATATCCAGCAACCCGATATCAGGGGTCATGGACTCCACCGGCGCAAATCTAAGGGTAAACACCTTATTGTTGTCCAGGCCCTTGAGGACTTTAGACACCACCGGTCCCCTGCGGGTGGTCCGGATATCCAGTTCTTCCGTTCGAAAACCGCCGGGGGCATCTTTATCTTTAATTTTCAACCGTTCTTTAATATGCCCGAAGGCAATGGAGTGATCCCCCTCCAGGTAATGGCCGGGATTTTCAGGATCAACGGTTTCAATATAAAGGTCGGCCATGTCACCATAATTGTTGGTGGCGGAGAGTGCAATGTGTTCGGTACGCCCCACCCCCATACCCGGGATGCCGGGAATTTGCGCACCAACGGCCCGGATGCCGGGGCAGATCAGCCCTGCCGGATACCAGACCCCGGGCAGCATTCGTGGGTCCAAATGAGGATCACCGGCCAGCAGTGCAGATCCGGTGCCGGATTTTTCCGGGGCCACGGCCCAGTTGTTACTGCCCACCCGCAACGCCCTGTCCCCGGCATAGGCCAAAAGACCGGGGTCAAACGGTACCGCCAATCCAAGGTTCTCTTTGGGCGGCATGGTAATCACGCCCTTGTCATCGGGGTCGTCCACATTAATGTTTAAAGGTAAAAGCATGGCGGTCTTTTCATACCCAACCGTACCCAGCAGCATCTGGGAAACAATCTCCGTGGTCAGATTGGCCGCCGTGGAATACCCCATATAAAACAATACCCCAAGACACTCTTTCACCTGCCATAAATCCGGTTTGATGCCGGCCAATCGAAATTCCAGGGCAAGGTCATCGGGATATTCTTTTATAAAGGCATTGATGCCGTCCACATAGCGCTGGAACTGTTTTCGCAAGGCTGGGTTCAATATCCGGGCCTGTTTTTCCGCCATGCGTGCAATGCCGATGGTTCGCATGCGAATATCCAGATCCCTGGTCTTGGCCCCGGCCAGTTCGCTCAGCCGCCCTTCATAATACATCCGGGTCATCTGCATCTGAAACAGCCGGTCCTGGGCCGTGACAAACCCCTGGGCAAAAAACAGGTCCCCAATATTTTCAGCATGGATATAGGCAATACCCGAATCGTCCCGGATAACGGTCACAGGGGAATTTAAACCGGCAAGATGTAATTGTCCCTTATCCTGGTAATCATTCAATTGCGGCAAAAAGAGAAAAAGAACAACACAGCAGACCACCAGCAAAGCGCCAACGCCACAGACACGCCGAATCCATTTCATGACAACTCCTTGGATAATCGATAGAATGGCCCCATCATATGCCCTTGGCCCCGGCAATGTCAAATGATCATGAATGTTAAAGGCCGCGTGCCCAAAACCCACACTGACAATGAACGCAAACCAGGCTGAAAAAATATTTACGGCATCTGCCCGCCCTCCCCCAGAGCCTTAGACATATCAGTAATAATCATCTTCCGATATTGTTGTGACTTAAAAAAATTGGAATCTTCTTTGGCCATGCTGATAAATTTTGCAAAGACCTTCACAAGGTAATCATTCACGTCAGATGATATCTTTTCGTAACCGTTATCTTTCCCCTGCTTTTTCCAATAAATTGGAGATTGGGGCCGTTCCATGCTTTTGAGGACATAAAGGCACGCAAATATGACGGCATTAGATACCATTTTTACACGTTCATCCGCGTATGCGACATCACCTTCAAAACCGAGAATTCCGTATCTTTTCAGGCGGCCCTGTTCTTCATACATTTTAAATCCGGGGGTTCCCATCATTACAATCTGCCTGTGGGCAAGCAGGTTTGCAGTACGATCCAGCCGGTCAAGCAAATTATTTCTCAAGAGAAATTCATAATTATGCTCCAGGTCAGCCAGGGAAGCATCGGGAACAAACATGAGAAAACCGATTTCAGGCTCTACGCCGTGATCCCGGCATATCTTTATTGCCTCTTCGCTTACACTTACCTTCGACCCCTTGTTAAGCCCCTCCAGTATGGTCTTTGACCCGCTTTCCACGCCGAGCAGCAGGCTGGTGAGCCCGCTCTTTACCAGCTTTCCAAATATTGAATGGTCAAGATCATCGGGCCTGGTTTCCATTCCAAAGGTAATATTCATGGGCCCAATCATATCCATGAGTTTTTCACATCTTTCCCGGCCTTTTTTACCGGGACCGATAAAATTAGGATCAATAAAATAAAAATCACTGTATCCCTTCTCAGTCAGCTTTTTCATCTCCATCACTATATTCTCAGGAGATCGTCCCTTCCATAACGGACCCCGCCCGTAAAACGACGGAATAAGACAGAATGCACAATGATTATAACAGCCCCGGCTTGCAAGTATTGATGCCGAAGAAAGATCATTACCAAAAATCCTGTCAGGAAAGATAAATCTGTCCGGGTCTTCAGAGACCTTTACAGGGGATGCCATACAGGCCGTACCATTTTTCAACACCGCCACTCCCGGAATACCGTATATGCCGGAATCTTCTTCAACTCTTTGAGCGAGCTTGACAAGACTGTTTTCACACTCCCCCACGATGACTGAATCAACGGCACTGACATGTTTAAGTATGACCTGATACGCAAGCGTCGGGAAAAAACCTATCAGATTGATATGCCCTTCAAAGCCGTTATGCCGCAGATTGTCCAGCATTTCAAAAAGCCAGCCTGTATGCTCCCAGAAATAAACGGCATTGCAACATAAAAGATCGGGATTCTGAGCCGTTATAAAATCTTCGGTCCCTTTAAAATCAAGGCCGCTGACAGTGGTGTCCATATAATCAACTTCATGACCGGCCTGCCTCAAGGCAGACACGGCATATCCGCCGATAAGGCAGGACCATAATGGTGTATTCGCGATATCGTTAAAGTGCTCTTCAGATCGTATTCTAGGGTGTTCCAGGACAGTTATTTTCATGGGATTTCTCTCGCGTTTCTCTTTCGATCCTTGAAAACACACCGGCACTGTGGCAGGCAAGTTCAAGTTCATGCTGAAAATATGAGGTTGCCATTGGATTATAATAGACGGGATAAAGAAGATCTGTTTCAGGAGAAAGCAACCCGTTCCTAAGAAGCGTCCGGGTTATGGAGGCATCCGGGTACAGGCGGATAGTATTAAATATGACAGCGCCCAGGTTGCCTGCCTTTGAGTGAATATCCAGAAGCCTGTTTAACAGTTCCCTCGACGCCGCCCGGTGCTCTTTTCTTTCAAAAGGCAGATTTAATAGAAAGTGACACATGGTTAAAATATCATGCTTTACGGTCACCTTCGATGCACCTAGTATGATATCCGGCGTCAGTTTTTTTTTAAGAAGCTTTAAACCGAATGAATTGAGGGAATCGCCCGAAAAATAACAGGCTGCAAGTCCGGCATCCTTTGCAAGTCCTGCATTATAATCCGTAAAGGTGTCCTCCCGGAAAAATCCTGTCCACTTGCTGTCAAGCTTTCTTTTTATGATTTCTCTGCATACGGCTTCATAATGATCCACAGGCCTGTTAACAACCGGGTCGGTAAAATGAAAAAGCTTTACGCCGTATTCACAGGAGAGCCTTTCCATTTCATCCACGATTACTTTCGGATCTCTCAGCCGCATACCGCATCCGCCTATGGATGGGTAGACGCAGTATGAACATTTCAAATCGCATCCCCTCTTACCCTCTATACCGACAGCGGCCACATATGCATTGCCCTTGATGTAATCTTCGGGGTTGAAGTACCTGGTATTTATTTCAGGCAGATTGTCGAGGTTAATTCCCGGCCCCTTCGGATTCATGATAATACCGCCGGCTTTGCGCCATATAAGCCCGGGAATCTTTTCCGGCCTGATATCATTGCCAAGCAGAGAGGCAAACACCTCTTCCGCCTCTCCTTTCATGCCGTAATCGATTTCAGGGACTTCCTTCATGAACCGTTCCGGAAACAGGCTGAACGCAGGACCGCCTACCATTATAACTGAATTGGGTAAAAACTTTCTAACCAGAAGAGCCGCAGTTCTAAGGGAAGACATATATGAAACATGATGCCCGGCAAGGGGATCAATATTTCTGAATGAGAGAGCCGTAACATCGGGTTTAACATCAACAATAAGTTTGTGCAGGGCCATCCATGGATCAGGGCTGAGGTTCATATCAATTGAGTATACGTCATACTTGTCGGGAATTAGTCCGGCAAGCCTTGAAAGCCCAAGGGGATAAACTTTTTCTCCTGAACCAAGATGAGAGGTGGGTAACTGTATCAGTGATAGTTTCATTCATTCAATCCAAAAGCAGCATGCCGATATATTTAATATAATCACCCTTTCGGGCAACGGGCTTGAGATCAATACCTGCATTTCGGCACGTTGCATAAACATCGATTCCAGAACCCTCCATTGAAGGCCTTGCAAGTTTCGGGTTCCTGCATTTTCCCGTATCAGGGCATTCTGTACATATGGTGCATGGCCCGGCGATAAAAGATAAGGCCCTGTAATACCCATGAAGGAAGGCCTTTTTCTCAAGGTCAAGGAGGTTTGTGTGAAAATCTAAACCTGGCGGTGCACCTTCAATTATCATCACCTGGGCATATTCAGATAGAAGTTCCCTGGTTTTTTCATGCGCCAGTCCATTTGGCGGGCATTTCAGATTTGTACTGTATTTTGCGCAGCCAAACCTGCACTTGAGGCGGGGCCATGACGATATCACCACATCTCCGGCAGGTAACAGTGCTGCATGCTTAAACCCTGCATCCATCGCCGTGTAATACATTTTATCGTGGAAATTTTCCCCATTAAATTCCGGATCAGCAACCTTCTGTTTTACTGCAATAATCACGGCGGTGTCTGTATCAAGATCAAATGTATCTGCAGACGCCATACCTGACGCCTTGAGCCATCCGGTTATCTCACCTGCTTCATGACACCTGCCGTTATAAGTGTTGATCATCATATTCAGGTCATAGAGCCTCCCCTTGTGACGGTGTTTTGCTGTACGGTCCGGGAAATAGTCGTGGATTAAAAGAATGCCGTCGCTTTTAAGCAGGCGTAACGCCTTGCCCAGCAGTTCCCGTGCCTCCTTTGTACTGTATGCATGGAGAAAATTGCTTAATATAACAAGCCCGAATTTTCTGGTTTCTTCGAACTCAAAAGACCTGAAGTCGCCACCTGAGACTGCAAAACCCTCCCAATCTGAAGCCCCAGGGTAAAGCCTTTTTGCTGCCCTTATCACATCATCAAGATCAAACAGCACGGATTTATCAGCCCCGTATAGTTTGTGTTTTTCGGCGTTTTTCTTCCCCGAATCCATTAAAGCCCGAAGCAAAGAGCCTGCGCCCCCACCCACATCCAGTAAAGGAAAGTGCCATTCGTATCTTTCGAGTTTTTCAACTATCTCAGGGCATTTAATTTTTATGAGGGCGTCTGTGGCATAAAAATAAATAAAAAATTTTTCATCAGCATCATCACTGCCTTGGGGTGCGGATGGGGGCTCTTTTTTAAGTAACTGCCGTGAAAGCCCCTGCCATTGTGTTCTCATGTATTTCCTGTATAGAATAAAATGTCCCATATATTCCGGAGCACTCTTTACTAAAAAACGTGAGGCTGTCTGACTGTTGAACCACATGCTCCGTTCATTAATTACAAGGGCAAGGCTTTCCATTGACTTTAACAGTCTTTCAAGGCTCTCCTGATCACAAGACAGCCTTGAAGAAAGTTCGTCAAGGTTTAGTATACCC
>JAKSBO010001086.1 GCA_022361095.1 Desulfobacterales bacterium
AGCTTTTAATAATTGCCTTTGCCAAGTTATATGAAGGGATAACTCCGGCTCATCTGCAATGAAAATAGCGGATTTATTCATTTGAAGTAAGGTTTCCGTGAATAAGATGAAAAGCTGCTTTTCACCTGAAGACAACTCCTCAATTCCAATTTTTTCACTGTCTTTTATTATTTTTAATGGAAAGGCTTCTCCAGGTGTTAATATGAACTCTTTATTTGGAATAAACGTTTTTAACTGAGATATATAAACATTGAGGGGATTGAATATCCTATTTTTTTCTTTTTCTAATTTTTTTGAAAGCTCAATTATATGATTGGTCCTTCTAAGAAGAATGATAGGGAGTACATCGTTTAATTCTATTGCTTTCTCTTTATCAGAAAGCGAATCTGATAGGTTTTTCAACGATGTTGAGATAACCTTAGCGTGAGTTTCTATCCCTGACTCAATTTTTTGATTGATAGCATTTAAATCTCTATACGCGTTTAAAAGCCCTTCTTTAATACTCTCAGGGTTCATATTTAGCTCATCCTTTACAATAAATGTGTCAAACTTTTTATTATAAAGTAGGCCTGCTAAAACATCTGTTTGATATCTCTTAGAGTATTGATTTACTTCCCTTTCTAACGTCAGTTGATAAGCTGTCAAACGTTCAAGTAAATCATCTAAACGTTTGTCTATTGGCGATCTAAATACTTGAGGTCTTTGTCTATAATAATGCTCTTCATAATCAGTCTCAATCAATTCTCGATGAACAGAAAGCCAACTCAGTGAAACTACCTTACTGATATGTTTTTTACATTCCTTTATTTCGTTATAAAGTCTCGGGTGAATTCTTCTTCTGCGAATGTCGGTGTCGTCGTGGAAAGAAAATTTATAAACATTTCGGCCTATTTTATACCTAAAGGATGAAGAGCCTTGATTGGATTGTTGTTTTTCAAGAGAAATTTTTCTAATTGCGCTTTTTCTCTTCAAAACAAATTCAACTTTAGTAAATGGTATTATATTTAGTAAAGGAACGTCGACTGAAAAAATTGCCTGCAATAGGTTCATGAAAGTTGTTTTTCCAGTCCCGTTAGATCCAATAAAAATGTTTACAGAATCACTAAAGGAGGCCCTTATCGTTTTTGTCTTCCAAAATCCTTCCACTATCACCGTTGATATTTTGTACATGATTTTCCTTAAAATCAAAGAGTGTCATAGAAATACGATAGATACTGAGGTAAAATAGCAACTTCAGAACCGCTGTTTCTATAAAATGAGATTGGAAGGGAGGTCAAGAAAAAAAGTATTGGTTAACAATAAAGTACACACACACTTCTTTCTTCCCCAAAAATCCCGAAGAATTATATTTATGAAATTAAATGAGACCAAGCACTAATGGTATTAGTCTCCCGTTTTGATAAAAATTTATAGGGCAGGATTACCAGAACAATTGAACCATTGATAGATCTGTGGGTGCTGCTCTTTTGAATTTTTCATGAGAAAAAAATGTCCCCAGGATTTAAAATCAAGAACAACGAAGCCTTTTCAATTTTTTCTTTGCATTCACATAAACTATTTTCCCATTTCGCCACTCAGGTATTTCCAAATCCAAATTTGCTGCTTTTTCAATTGCTTTCATTGCGGCCCTGCGCATTGCGTCAAGAGCAGATTTTGAATTAGATTCATTTTTCATTGTTTTTCCTCCATGATCAAAGGTTGATCTCCGGAATTATCGAAAACAATCCAGTCATCGACGAGCTGTTTATAATGCTTTTGAAAATTATCCCAGCCTCTACTATACCTTCTGATAATCACATCTTCCGGCACACTATGCCCTCCTTCGACAACCCGGAGTCTTACGCGCCTTACAGCCAGTTCGGCATCGGGCAAATATAAAAAATACAATATGACTTCATAACCAACTGACCGCAATTTATTAATTCGATCAATGAAATTCAATCCACTTAGCGTTGTCTCAAAGGCAAATGAAACTTTGTTTGAGGCCAATGTTTCGATACGCTTTAAAAATATTTTTCCCGCTTCTATGGCAACGCTTTCCGGGTTGAAAGGAGCAATCCCTTTTGCAATCATATCAGCGTTTATAAAGTTCAAGCATTCAGCCTCTACTGGGAGATAGTTCTCTGCAAAAGTTGTTTTTCCAGCCCCATTAGGCCCTGCAATAATATAGCATTTTAAGCTTTTCTGTCCTAACATAATCATCTCTTCAGATTTCAGCCAACTTATTGAGCAAAATATACCGGTTAAACCATGATTGAACAAGAATGAACTTCAAAAGGAGGCAGATACAGAAAACTCAATAACTCTTGCATCAACCTATTCTCCCCAGGCACTCAGATATTCGGGGGATATCAATAATACGATCAAGTAGTACCAGTGCCAACAATCATGGTATTAAAAAACTCCCAAGTCAATTTTTACGCTGTGTTGACTACTTTTGTTATTATACCTTGGATTAAAAACCTGATAGATCAAAATCGAAGGCCTGGGATAAATTCAACTCTAACGCAGAAAATGATTTTTTTCCGTCTATCCCATCGCTCTCCAGCTTAGTTTCCCAAATCCGTTATAATCAGGAAAATGTAGCTTAACAAAAGTCAAAATCGGTCTTGATATCGGGGCCACTTCACCGTATGGTAAATTTTATTTTTTCATGTGCCTTAATCTAATCCTATCCGATTGGAGCATCCATGCTTCCTAAATATCAGACCATAACCTTTATTTTCTTTAGCACCATCTTTTTGGTGTTTTGCTCAAAGTCAATTGCAACAGAAAACAAATCAGCCATTGACGAGGGAAAGAATTATTTCTTCGAAAACAATCTGAATAAATCATTTGACATTCTATACCCAATTGCCAAAAAAAATGACGAGGAGGCCCAATTTTATATCGGTGCCATATTGCAAAAGAGAAAAGACTACAAAGTGGCTTTGGAGTGGTTTAAAAAATCCGGGAAGAATAATTACAGCCAAGCCTATTATCAAATCGGCTTAATGTACGACAATGGTCAGGGGGGTTAAACCGAATCCGCTTATTGCAACAGATTGGTATCGGATGGCCCAATTCTCAGAAAATGATGTTGCAAAACACGCTGGGTTGACGTTTTATACCAACGTAAACACTGAAGAACGCCAACCCATATCGTCGGTTGATCTATAAAACATGAAAGTAATTCAGCAAATTATCGGCACTTTCATATAAACAGCCATAGGCAGACTTGGTCTGTTGATTTCCAGATTCAACCCTTCTGGCATCTGAACCATTTCTTTATGAGCTGCTAAAAACTTTTAAAGAAATTCAGAAGAAAGATTAACCGTATTTTTATATCTGATTCCCCTTGACCCCGGAATCCTGAAATGGATATCCTGGCAGGAATATGTTAAGAAGTTCTAAAATTATACAAACTGCCATGGGCCGGCCTGAGATATCATTTGCCGGCTCAGCCCACAACGGAAGCCGAAAGCGCTGTGCCGCCTGCACGAGCTTTCTGATAAAAGGGAGAAAAATAAAAAATGAGCAACGCAAAAACCATGGACGAGGTGATTATCAATGTGGCCCGGATTATCATTGATGAACTGATGATTGAAGATGTAACGCCTGAAACCTTTGATCCTGAGATGGACCTTGTGGATGAAGTCGGCATTGACAGTATGGACCTTGCCACCGTGGCCCTGGTGATCCAGGATGAATACGGCATCCGCATTGACGAGGACGACTACCCCAAACTGACCAACGTCCGGCTCATTGCCGAATACATCAGCAACAAGTGATAACAGCCATGGGCCGGCCTGGGTGATCAGCATTTAGGGCTGCCCTCACAACACCCCATGACATTTAATTAACAATTTACCGATATATTTAAATAACCCTCTATGCAAACACATTGGAAGTTTTCAGATATCCTGTCCGATCCGGTGATTCGCAGCCGATGGCAGCGGGTAAAAAAATATTTTTTCCTCAGGGAATCCACCTATGACATGACCAACCGCTGCAATATCCGGTGTGAAGGCTGTTATTACTATGAAGGCGACAAGCAGTTTGTCACCGAAAATAACGGACCTGAATTGTGGCAGGACCTGATGATCAAAGAAAAGGCCCGGGGCATCACCTTTGTTGTGCTGGCAGGGGCGGAACCCGCCCTGGTTCCAGAACTTTTGCAGACCTGTTACCAAGAGATCCCTTTGGGGGCCATCGCAACCAATGGGTTAAAGTTCATCCCCCGGGACACAGGCTACAGGATTCACATCTCCGTGTGGGGCAATGACCGGACAAGCCGGGCCGTTCGCCGGGCCGATCACATGCTTGAAAAACAGATTAAAAATTATAAAGACGACCCCAGGGCGGTGTTTGTTTATACCTTTACCCGCAGCAACATTGATGAAATTCGGGATGTGGCCCCCATACTTGCGGAAAACAACTGCCCGTTTACATTTAATATGTTTTCCGCCCCGGTGGGATATACCGGAGATCTGCGGCACACCCCTGAAACACTGGCAAAAACCCGGGATGTCATGCTGGAGATGCTTGAAACTTATCCTGAACAGATGCTCTTTTCCCACTATAACATCATTGCCCATACCCATGAGCTGGGGCTGCATGATCTGTTTCAATGTTCCTATCCGAGAATGAACCCCCATGAAGATGTGGGGTTGGGCAAAACATTCAGGCAATACAGGGCGGATCTGACCTGGGACAGGGACGCGGCATGCTGTGTTCCGGATACGGATTGCGTGGACTGCCGCCACTACGCTGCCGGCAGCGCCGTTGTCACGGCAAGACTTTTCAGGCACGCCGTTGATCCCGAAACCTTCAAGGCCTGGCTGGATTATGTGGACACCTATCTGGCCGTATGGGTGATGGGATATGAAAAAGGTGAGAATCTAAGCCTTAAATTCCTAGAACCGCCAAGCCGCACCTGATATGAACAACACCGTTACCCAGGTTCCGCTGGCCATAGAGGTATATCCCCACTTCATGGACCATTGTTTTGCAGGCAAGGTGGTGTTTCCGGCTGTGGAGGCGCTGAAGGTCCTGGCCGGATCAATTCAGGCACACAATCTTTTTAGCTCGAATCTTGCCCCAAGGCATATGACCGACGCACGGTTCAATAAATTTCTGGCAGTTGCGCCCGGTCAAAAGGCCATTGACGCCCTGTGCAATATCCGCCACATAGACGATACCCAGGTTTCACTCTCCCTGGCCACCCGGTTTTCCCCCAAGAAAGGCGCCATAACACGGATCAAAGAACATTGCACGGCAACATTCAGCCTCAACCCGGAACCACCTCCAACGCCTTTACCGGCCCCGGTGCATGAAAGCAGTGGGCCCGTATTTGAGGTGGCCGCCCACCGCATTTACCGGGAACTGGTTCCCTTTGGGCCGGCCTTTCACTCCGTTAAAGGAGCGTTGCGGCTTTCCCAATCGGGTGCCTGGGCAACACTGAAGGCATTGCCCGATGCCCCGGATGATCCATTTAAATCCCTGTTGGGCTCGGGGTTTCCCCTGGACGGGGCGTTTCATGCCGGATGTGCCTGGAGCCAACGGTTTTTCGGCATTGTGGCTTTTCCAATCGGGTTTGACAAACGCATTATCTACACGCCCACGGTCGAACATAAAGAGTATACTGCCCGGGTTGTCCCCACATATCAAACCCAGGGCACTTTAGGATTTGATATCTGGATTACCGATGACCGGGGTGCGCTGTGTGAAGCCGTAACCGGAGTAATGATGCGGGATGTCAGCGGCGGCACCATCACCCCGCCGGCATGGATCCGGGAGGGCGTCCAATGATGTTCCCAGCGTTTTGCCTCATAGCCTATGCCCTAGGTTCAATAAATGCGTCCATCCTTGTACTGAAGCTGAAAACAGAACAAGACCCCCGGACCATGTACAGCAAAAATGCCGGCACAACCAATGTTTACCGGATACTGGGTCGGAAATGGGCCGGATTGGTACTCATAATTGATGTGGGTAAAGCGTTTTTGATGTCCGCGGCGGCATACCGCTTTTTGCCCGGGCCCGCACAAATTTGGGTGGGATTTTTTCTGCTGCTTGGCAACCGGTTCCCATGTTTTCACGGGTTTAAAGGGGGTAAAGGCGTTGCCCATTTCATTGGCTTCTCCCTTTTTCCCGCCCCTTTATTTACAGTGCTCTCCCTTGCCGGATGGTGCATCGGATATCTGTTTTTCCGGCATTCCTTTGCTGGGTCCATGGTGCTTGCGGCCATTCTCGGCATGGGCATTGCCCGGACAACCGGCACTGGTGTTATGGGCATTTCCGGGGTGATTGCCTGCATGGGATTTATCCTGTTAAATCATAAAAACAACCTGGTTGCCCTCATGTCAAAAAATCAAGACAAGGCGGTTTCAAATAAAGCAGGTGATGCGCCATGACCCCAAAACCGGCATCGCCCTGGGACTTTTTTGACAAGCTGTACTGTATCTCCCTTCGGGATCGCACAGACCGCCGGGAACGTGCCAGAGCTGAATTTTCACGCCTGGGCATTGACAAGCGCTTGGCGTTTGTGCTGGTGGATAAAGATACAGATGATCCCTGCCGGGGAATCTTTGCCTCCCATCTGCTGTGCATGGAAAAAGCCATTGAGGCGGATGCAAAACAATGGGTTGTGTTTGAAGATGACGTGGTGTTTCGCCGGTATACCCCTGAAATCTTAAAATCTGCCGTTGAACATCTCTCCGCCAGCAACACCTGGACCCTGCTCTTTTTCGGATGCCTGATCAAGGGCAGTTCAAAAACCCGTAATCCCGGGGTAAAAAAAATCAGATACCAGGCATTGGCCCATGGTTATGCCGTCAACCGCGCCTTTGGGGAAAAAATTGCAAGCCGGCCCTGGTGCGGCATCCCCTATGATACGATGCTCAAAAACCTTAGTGGCGGCTATTTGGGAACAACGCCATTTTTTGCTTTCCAGAGCAATGCGGCAACGGACAATGACGCCTGCTTAGGCCTGGACAGGTTCCGGCGCTGTTGCGGCGGCCTTGGCCTCATCCAGTTGATGAACGAATTTTTTCATGCCCACCGCCTGGTGATCATTCTCGGTCATATCGCGGTGCTCGCAGGCCTTGGGATCTGCATATGGTAAATTCAACTCCCCGGGAAAAAAGGCTGAACATCGGCCTGGTGATCATCACGATCCTTGCCGCAGCATCCATGCTGTTTGTCAGTTTTAAAAGGCTTCATATTGAAACCGATATCACGGCATCGCTTCCGGCGCACAACCGGGTGATCCATGATGCCCTTTACTTTTTTGATCACCATCCCATCCAGGACCGGGTTGTTATCAGTGCGGGCCTTGGCATTCGAGATCCGGAGCGGCTGATAAAATTTGCCGGCATGGTGGAGGAGAAACTTTCGGCCTCCGGCCTGTTCGGCAGCG
>JAKSBO010001061.1 GCA_022361095.1 Desulfobacterales bacterium
GATCTGTTTTATTCTTACAGGGAAAACAAGACCACCGGACGCTTTGCCGCAGTAATTTCGCTTAAGGATTAAGGATGCCGAATTATGGATAAGCCGGAACAGTTTTTTTTAACCCGCACGGTTAAAGCAGCCGGTTGAGCGGCTAAACTGGATCCAGGGGCCCTGGATAAAATTGTGTCAAAACTTGAACTGCCGTCCCATCCGGACTTGGTCATCGGGCTTGAACACCCGGATGATGCCGGTGTGTTTCGTCTGTCTGACGAGACCGCCATTGTTCAGACCCTTGATTTTTTGACACCTGTGGCCGATGATCCCTATGAGTTCGGCCGGATTGCTGCGGCCAATTCACTGTCCGATGTCTATGCCATGGGCGGGACACCCATCACGGTGATGAATATTGTCTGTTTCCCCTCATGTGACCTTGGGGCAGGCATTCTTCCCCGGATTCTCGAAGGCGGTCTTAATAAAATTAAAGAGTCCGGTGCAACCCTTGTGGGCGGCCATTCTGTGGATGACCCGGAAATAAAGTACGGGCTGTCGGTGACCGGCATCGTTCACCCGGACCGGGTTTGGGCAAACAGCCGGGCAAAGGCAGGTGATGCCGTCATTTTGACCAAACCCATCGGCACCGGCATCATCTCCACGGCAGTCAAAGGCGGACTTGCATCCGGGGACCAGATCAGGCAGGCTGTAAAAAACATGTCCACCCTGAACAAAGATGCTGCTTTGATTGCTAAAAATTTTGATGTACATGCCTGTACGGATATCACAGGTTTTGGGCTTGGCGGGCATTTGATTGAAGCGGCCAAAGGCGCAGACATGCATATTGAAATTTATACGGAAAAGGTCGGTGTGCTGGACGGTGTAATGGAATTTGCCTCCATGGGGCTGCTTCCGGGCGGCGCCCATAAGAATAAAAGTTTTTTTGCCCCCCGGACCCGTGTGGCCAAAGGAACAGACCGGGTGCGAAGTGATGTCGTGTTCGATCCCCAGACATCCGGCGGACTTGTGTTTTTTATGGCCCGGGAACAGGCGGTGCAATGCGTGGATATTATGAAGAAAAACGGCATCCCGGCACGGTTGGTCGGACGTGTTAAAGGGCCGTATACCA
>JAKSBO010000268.1 GCA_022361095.1 Desulfobacterales bacterium
TCAAATTTTTGACCAAAGCGGTGTCATTGCCCAGTTGGCTGCTGCCGAACAGCTTAATATCATACCTGCCCTGGGTGTATTCGGAAACCAGCTTAGAAAACTTATCAGCCGTAATAAAATAAGGGTCTTTTTCGTTGGCCGCTGTAACAAAGCCGAGCTTAAGCTGGGCAGGCCCGGCAAATGCTGTACAAATCCCAACAACTGCCATTGCCAGCCAGCAGCAGACACTTATCATTCCCACTTTGTACTTTGCGTTCATCATCATACTCCTCTTTTTGTTTAACGGTGAATTCCAGTTATAAAAGTGGCCCGAACTCATAGAGCCTGGCCGGATTTGTCACAAGGATCTTGTTTCTGATCTCTTCATCCGGTGCCCACTGTGCCAGCAGATCCAGCAAATCAGCATCCTTGGGCATGGGCACGTTAATGCAGGGATGGGGCCAGTCTGTGGCCCAGACAACACGGTCCGGATTGGTTTCAATAATCTTTCTTGCAAATGCGCCGGTATCTTCGTAGGGCGGCATCGTACAGCCGGAGATCCGGTAGGCACCTGACACCTTGACCCACGCCCTGCCCCCTTCAAGAATTCGCAGCATTTTTTTAAATCCGGGATGGTCTACCCCTAAAGACGCAGGCATATGGCCCATGTGGTCAAAGACCACATCCACGGGCAGTTTGGCCAGGGTATCCAGGTCCGAAAATTCGGAAACATCCACCAGCATCTGCAGGTGCCAGCCAAAGGGGGCAATCTTTTCAGCCAGTTTTTTCACATCAGAGACCTCAATTCCGCTTTTGAACAGCAGGTTGATCCGCACCCCCCTGGCCCCCATCTCGTGCATTCGCTCCATCTCTTTAACATCAATATTCTCATCGACCACCACCACCGCCCTGAAATTTTCACCGCCCTGGCGGATGGCGTCCAATGTGGCCCGGTTGTCTGTCCCGTAAACCGAAGGCTGGACAATAACGGCCCGTTCCAGCCCAAGGGCACTGAGCACCTCTTTGTAACTTGTCAAAGAAGCGTCCGGCGGGGTATAGGATCTGTGCGGTGTATAGGGATAGCGGCTCCGGGGCCCCAAAATATGGGCATGGCAGTCGCATGCCCCCCGCGGCACCACAAGCTTTGGCGTACCGGGATTCGGGTCTGGTTCCGCACAGGTAGGTATATATGAGTCTCCAATCAATGTCATTCTGCTCTCCTCCCATCCCTGCAAACCTCTGAGGCCAAGGCGGCTTGCAGAGCGCAGGATATGATACCAGGCTGCCCGCCGGGCTTTATCGGGATCGCCCAGCCGGATGGCCTCATAAATTTCTTCATATTCCCTTAAAATTTTTCCGGCAGCTCGAGAGCCCTTAGAAATTTCAGGCGTTTCAAAGGCCAGACTTGTCCGAATACGGTGGGATAAAAACTGGATAAAATCACAATAGTGTTTGTTATGGGTCGCTTCGGCTACCACCCGGTGGAACTGAGCCTCAAGTTCGAAAAAATCTTTTTCGGCATCTATGGTTTGTTTCATTTTTTCAAGGACACCCATAAGCTCACACAACTGTTCATGGGATCTTCTGCGGGCAGCCATGGCAGCCCCGCCCACTTGCATCTCTATACGCAACTCCATGACGGCACGCAGGTCTTCAAGGGTTGCCAGCTCCTTTGAATCAATTTTAAACGCTTTGAATTCAAAATCAGGGGAAACAAAAGCGCCTTTGCCCTGCTGGGTTTCCACATATCCGTCCTGGCGCAGGCTGGCAATCGCTTCGCGCACCGCAGTCCTGCTGACCCCGAATTCCACTGCGATCCGGGCCTCACTGGGCAGTTTGCTTCCAGGGGGAAAAACCCCCTCCCTGATTTTCTTGGAAATCTGAATGGCAATTTGCGCAGGAAGGCGCCTGGGGCGAGAAAGCGTACTGAAATTATTTTTTTCCATTTTTTTTTCCGCCATGGCGTTTCCACCTCCTTTACCATAACCGATTATCATGTTGTCCGTTGTCATACAAGTTGTTTTTTAAGGGAGCCTGTAATAATTAGAATTTTATTGCGCCTCGAACTCAAACCAAAATTCTAATTATTACAGGTGGCCTTAATTTTCTATTTATTTTATTTTCTCCCTTGGGGGCAGGCCATCAACTGCGGACCCTAACGTTGCCGGGATTGTAACCGGTCCTCAATTGTTATAAAAACCGATTTTCATATGAGGATTGACGGATTGACAAAAATGAGGTTCCTGCCCTACGAAAGATAGGTGTGCACCCCACGAAAAAATGTTTTTTTGCGAAAAAAACTCCTAATTTTAACGAAAACCCGATGTACTGCGAAAATTTTCCCACCCTACGAAAAAAACGCAAACCACCTGAAAAGCCCCTTACGCCTAAAGCCCTAAAACACTTGACAGTCGGACCTTTAACGACTCTATTTACCGCCCGCTAACCAAAGAACATGGGGGACGGGTTGCTTAAAAAAGGCGTACAATCTTCACTTATGAAAAACCGATTCGCTTCTAACACAAGGCTTTCGCGGTTTATAACCGCTATGAATTCAACAAGATATCCAAGGGGTCCGTCTTTGCCGGTTAAAATAGTTAAAGGTCTAAAATTTTTATGCTTGACATCCAGCCTATTCATAATATAGGTTTTTCTATAAATTAGTTTTTATTATTTTTTAAAAACCGTGAAACAGGCGGTTTATGGGACTTTATAACGATATGCATCCATGAATTAACCTTCTTTTTTTGGAAGGGGTCGGATGGTATCAATGAACGAAAAAATAAAATTAATTTTGCCGGAAGGCACGAGCGGAATAAGAATCTAAATTTATTTGAGTTGCGGTACCAATGGCTTTTAAAACCCGGCCTTAATGTTAGTGTAAGATTTTCTCTACTTTTAAAGCAATAATTCCACCGAAATTTGGTGGGGGTAAATATTGTAAAACAAAGAAGCATAGTACGAGAATCTCAACCAAAAAGAAGGAGGGGAGATGGAAGGTACAATCAGCAGTAGCCGTAATCATCGAATCATTTTTTTTAAACCTCAAACAGAACTTTTCTCAAAGGCAGCGTTCGCATCATCGTTATCCGTTTTACCGGTTGAACTGTAGTTGTTTCGTATCCTGTTGAAGTAGATTGAAGAAAGTACGTCAAAACTAGGATATTTTGTCAACAAACACAAATATCCGAAAACTTAACTAAACGTTACTTTATTTAAGGAGAAAACCTATGGCACACGGACCTTCAACTGATTGGGGAGAGGACAAGGCGATTGGCTTTAAAACTAAGCTTGGTTTGTGGTTATTTCTTGTTTACGTATTGGTCTACGTCGGATTTATCTGGATAAACGTTGCCAGTCCAAAAACAATGGCAACCATCGTTTTTGCCGGTCAAAATCTGGCAGTTGTGTACGGTTTTGGCCTGATCATTCTGGCCTTCGTAATGGGAATCATTTACGATATTCTTTGCAGCAACAAGGAAAATGAACTGAATGAGGAGGATTCTGACAAATGATATATAATGCATCCCCGTTCGCTGTCGCAATGTTCGTAGCTTTTGTACTTGGTGTGCTCTGGCTGTCATCTTATTTTGCAAAAAAAACCACGACGTCAAAAGGGTATTATGCTGCCGGTGGAGATATCCACTGGGGCGTAAACGGCATTGCATTCGCAGGCGATTATCTTTCAGCCGCGTCGTTCCTTGGTATCTGCGGCATGATCGCATTCAGCGGATACGACGGATTTTTATACTCCATCGGTTACCTTGCCGGATGGGTCGTTGCGCTGTTTATTGTGGCCGAGCCGATGAAACGTCTTGGTAAATACACATTTACAGACGCGCTTAATAATAAATACAATTCACGGGGCATCCACCTGACTTCGGCCATCAGCACGCTGATCGTCTCTTTATGTTATCTTGTACCTCAGATGGTGGGCGCAGGCAGTCTTGTTACGCCACTGCTCGGCATGCCCCATTACGTAGGGGTTATCCTTGTCGGCGCCATCGTTATTTTCATTGTCGCAACGGCAGGAATGGCATCCACCACTTACGTTCAATTCATAAAAGGCGGTTTGTTGATCGTTGCGTCATCTGCTCTTTCAATTGCCATATTTATGCATGGCATCAAAACCCAGCCTTCTGAAGATTATCATAAATTTCAAACCATAAATGCCACTGTGATCAACGGAGAGGTTACGGCAATTGACAACTATGAATACCAGATTGCCGGGGCTCATAATGATGCCAAGGGGCATTATGTAAAATTAAACAAAGAGGGCGTAAATACTTGGT
The DNA here is from genome assembly GCA_022361095.1 of Desulfobacterales bacterium. Classification (GTDB taxonomy): domain Bacteria; phylum Desulfobacterota; class Desulfobacteria; order Desulfobacterales; family Desulfobacteraceae; genus Desulfobacter. The sequence continues at coordinate 4,272 of JAKSBO010000268.1, forward strand.
GGCGTTTGGTCGAGAAAGATGGAAATACTTACCTTGATGAAACGCTTACGGTGGTCAATACGAAAGACGGCCAAGTACTTTACAATGGCGAGCCAAAGGAAGCTGAAAAATTCTTCCAGGTCGGCCACGCAAGCAAACTCGTCGTTGATGGAGAAGAGGTTACGGAAACAGGGAGCGTCAGCCCATTTAAATTTCTGACAACAATAGAAGAAAGCACGATTGTCCGCTTCGGCAAGGTGATTTTCATGGACCAGGGCGACAAAGTACAACTCTGGTATCAAAATCCGACATCGGGTCAGGATATTATGAGGCCCGGATTAAGATTCAAGGTCGATAAGGGTTCAACCTTTATGTCCAAGCTTGATTTTGTCTCCCTTATGATCGCACTGTTCTTCGGCACCTCGGCCCTGCCCCATATTCTGATCAGATATTATACGGTACCCAGCCCAAAGGCCGCTCGTAAGTCAACGATCCTTGCCATCGCAGCGATTGGTTTCTTTTATGTCCTTACCCTTTTCATGGGGCTGGGTGCAATGGTTACCGGTGTACTTGATGTGCAGAGCAGTAACATGGCCGGACCGCTTCTGGCTAAATTTTTCGGTATTGCATTATTCTCCGTAATATCGGCCATCGCCTTTGCAACGGTTCTCGGTACGGTAGCCGGGCTTATTGTGGCGGCATCCGGTGCGGTTGCCCATGACCTGATTGCCAACTATTTCGGCATTCCGTTGACCGATAAGGGCCAGGTAAAAGCGGGGAAGATCGCGGCCGTCGTGGTTGGGGTGTTTGCCATATTGCTGGGGATCGCCTTCAAGGGCATAAATGTATCATTTCTCGTGGGGCTGGCTTTTGCGGTTGCCGCATCAGCAAACCTGCCGGCAATTTTAATGATGCTGTTCTGGAAGAAAACGACGGCAAAGGGCATTTCCGCATCCATCGTAGTGGGTATCATAAGCGCTATGACAATTATTTTACTGTCACCCAAGACCTTTACAGTGTATGGGCTGCCTGCTGAAAATGCTCCGATAGCCATGAACAATCCTGGTATAATATCAATACCGCTTGCCTTTATCACGCTGATTGTTGTGTCTTTAATGACCCAGAAAAAAGAAGTTACCCAAGAAAAACATATTGCATAATGTAAACGCCTAAAAAGGAGAGGATATAATAAAAAGGAGAGCGTTTAGAAAAGCTCTCCTTTTTATTAGCTTGGTCTTGACAAACATGATGGGATATACAACTATAAAATATATATAATAATAAAAACTCAAATATATACAATAAATCAATAATGACTTTGCGTATATATGAGTTCAAAAAAGCATAACAATGCACAAGCACCAGTTTACCCTCTATATAAAAACTTGAGCCGGAAAAGTATTGCGGTCGATCGGGGGTAACGAATTTTTGAAAGCTGTTAATTTTACATAGATTTGCCCTTTACAACGTGCTCTTTAGCACACCGGCTTGGCTAATTTGTTAGGAGTTAGACTTAAACCATAAACGCTCAACCAACAAACAAGGAGGTCTTCCAAATGTCTACCGAAAAAGCTACCAATCGTTGGTTTGTCATCGCTGCCGCAATCATAATTCAGTTAGTATTTGGTGTTGTCTGTGCATGGTCTGCCTTTACCAATGTTTTGTCTGACCCGGACGGTGCCTATCAATCCACCGCACCTCGAAGCGCATGGATATTATCCTTAGGCCTTTTCTTGTTTGCACAGGTTTTGATCTGGGCCGGGATATGCTCTCGTTTCCTTTGGTAATAAAATACGGTTTTTTGGATTAAAAAAATAGTCCCCCATAATTTTTTTGCTGTTACAAATTTTGGTCCGATTCATTCATTTGAATAAAATGGACTGGGTCAAGAGAGGATTGAGAAAGAGGTTTCACCAAGGCGCGTGCACGTTTATCTGGATTATTGTCGGCATTGTGGTCTGGGGTCCGCCTCATTCTTAATCTCGTCTCTTATTTTTATTATCATTTCTCAAGCCCCCTTTTTTGGATAAGGGGGCTTTTTTTCGTTATGTTAGGGCATCCCTACCGGAAGGACCGCCCTGTTGTATTGTTCGTTCAGAACTTCTGCCATGGCAAGATAAATAGCGCTCAAGCCGCAGATGATTCCCTCAAACCCGGCAATTATTCCAATAAGATGGGAGCCGGTCCAATCTTTAATTGCAAGAAGAAAAAACAATATGGTCAGTGATGCAAAAACAAATTGAAGTCCTTTGTTTGATTTTAATGTCCCAAAAAACATGAACATTGTAAAGAGACCCCACATCAACAGATAGCAAGCCATGAATTTTGCGGGCGTTGGATCAGCCCAGCCGAGTTTAGGCAGCAGAATAAGTGCCACCAAAGTCAACCAAAAATGGCCATAGGATATGAATGCCGTAACACCAAAAGTATTACCTTTTTTAAACTCAAGAATGCCGGCAATAATCTGGGCCACACCGCCATAAAAAAGACCCATAGCCAAAATCATGGAACTGATTTCAAAAAAACCGGCATTATGAATATTCAAAAGTACAGTCGTCATTCCAAATCCCATTAATCCGAGTGGCCCCGGATTTGCCAACGTCTCGTCTCTCATCTTCTTCTCCCGTCTACATAATGATTAAAAAAAAACTGCAAAAACACTCCCCTTAAAAAAACTTTTCTGCCAACCGGCTCAAAGGCGTCACGCCGAAATTCAGGGCGTCTTGGTCCGTCGGGCGGTTAACAAAAAATTTCAAAGCATCTGTAATTCTTTTTAGTCTCTTTCCTACAAAATTTCAGCAGTAACAGGGTGCA
>JAKSBO010000865.1 GCA_022361095.1 Desulfobacterales bacterium
AGTATAGCATAATGCAAGAAAAGTGCCTCAAATAAGCAAATTGCAACCCATTCAATCCCTATCCGTGTTATCGCTTGGCATTGGGCTTTTGGGGAGATTTTTCTTTTTCACAGGTAAAAATTTAAGCAGTGCTTCAACCGCCATGGGGAAATTTTTGCCCTGTTCCTTTTGGTTTCTTCCGAAAAACATGACATCGACACCTTTCCGGGACCAATTTGTTTTTTTCTTGTCTAATTTGTTAGAAATTGATAGATGTTCAAAACATTTTTTGATAAACCTAATATTTAAAAAAGTATTGTCTGCCAAATTGCCATGGAAACCCAAACAAACATCCCCCCCAGACACGATGTTGTGTATCCCGGTAAAAACGGGGCACCCGGCGAAAAGCAGCCGTTTCATCTGCAGGAGAACCACCCCGGGCCTTGTGAGTATTCCTGGCATAACGAAAGTGAGCAGGGAAGCTCCCGGTTTACCATGATGGAAATCCAGCCCGGGTTTGAGCTTTGGTTTTACCGCTGCCGATTCCAACATGACGTTCTTATGTCCTGCCGGGATATGCCCCCTTCAGTCTCCTTTTCCTTTTGTTTTTCCGGCGAGTCCGTTTACCGGATGCCCCATGGCGGCAGCATCTACTTTCGTCCCCATTCCCAGCAATTGTGTGTTTACCCCTATCCCGAAGTGAATGTCCATATGGCAAAGGATGTGGTTTCCAGCCGCCTGTTCGTTCTTCTGTCCCCGGAACAGTTTGGGAACTGTTTTGACGGGGATATGGACGCCCTTGCACCGCCTGTCCGGAAAATTGCCGAAAAGGGTCCTTCGGATCTTTTTTTACATACAGAACCCATCAGCCCCATGGCCGGCATGCTGTTGGAACAGATACAGAATTGCCCGTTCCAGGGCACCGCACGCAAACGTTTTTTTGAAGGCTGCGCCTTTAATATCATGGCCCTCCAACTCAAATCCCTGTCCCGCCGTTTTGCGTCACCAGGCACCGCACATCAAGGCATACACCCGGATGAACAAAAACGGGTGCAGCGGGTAAAGGAATTGATAGAAAACCACCTGGATAATCCCCCAAGCCTTACGGAGCTGGCCAGAGAGGCAGCTCTGTCCGCTCCCCGGCTTAATCAAAGTTTCCGAAGGCTCTACGGAACCACCATTTTCGATTATTTACGCCGGGAACGCTTCAACCGGGCCAGATCCATGCTGGAACAAGGCCTGACCGTAACCGAAGCATCCCTGGCAGTCGGCTATGAGAGCCTTGCCTCCTTTTCCATCTCCTTTAAAAAACGGTTTGGGTACGCACCCAGCCGGTATCTTTCCCAAAAATAAGGCCCACAGACAAAATAGAGGGTGTCTCTAATAATTATAGACGGCCTAAAGCCAATAAAACCGCACCGGGTTTCGGCCCGTGTACAAAGCGAATCAAAGTCTCGGCAGCAGACCCGTTCCGGCTTTGGTACGGCGTAACAGATACGTTAAAGGACAGGTTATGTTTTCACGTTACAAAACATGTAACCCTAATCTTTATTTTGTGTGCAAACAAAATTTTTCCCCGGATAAATTTATTTTCTTCCCCAATAAGCAGGGGAGCTCCTGAGCATGTATATTCCGGCAGAAAATACGTAAATTTTATTAATCCATTAACTGAAGGGACGCGGAAAAATGAAATTACCAATCAGGATAACACTTATTCTCATGTCCGTTCTGATGTGTGTGGGTTTGGACGTCCAGGCAGGTCCGGCAGAACAAATGCCCTCAAGTACATCCCTTGATACGATCACCGTCACAGCCCAGAAACGGGAAGAGGACGTCCAGGACGTTCCCGTGAGCATGGATGTGATCAAGGGCATGGACATTGAGGACGCCGGTATCCAGGATCTTAAAACCCTGACGGCATTTTCCCCCAACCTGATTTCCAAACAGAATATCAACCAGAACATGCTCATCATCCGGGGAATCTCTTCCCATAATGTGGTGCTGAACACCCCGGTAGGACTATTTGTGGATGACATCAACTATCCCATGACGTTTATGCAGAATCCGGATCTGATGGATGTGGAGCGGGTGGAAATCCTGCGGGGCCCCCAGGGGACATTGTATGGGCGCAACACCGAATCCGGGGTGGTGAAAATTGTCACCCGGAAGCCGGATAATGAGTTCCGGGGCAAGGTATTCACCGATCTGGGCATGTACGACGCCAATGACGATGCACCTGTGTACCGTTTGGGAGCCGGCATCAACACACCGCTGATATACGACACATTGTTCCTGAGCCTCTCGGGCCAGACAAAGCAGTCTGACGGGTATACGGTGAACATATACAACAATAATGACGAAGCCGGAAAAATCGATCATAAAAACGGCCAGGCCATTCTGCGCTGGCTGCCCACGGAAAAACTGGACATCACCTTTCTGGCCAACGCCTTTGAAACCGATGACGGATATGGCCATGTCCGATATATAGATGGGCCGTCAGCCACAGACCGCTACCATATCAACTGGGACGGAGCCAACACATGGCAGGACCAAAACAACGGCCAGGCCCTTAAGGTAAAATACACGGCTTCCGCCTTTGACCTGCTCTCCATCACCACCCGCAACGATTTTGAGACGGATTTCAAAAATGACGGAGAGTTTGGGCCCCTGCCCATGGGGGATCAGGTCTTTTACTTTGACAACAACACCTGGAGCCAGGAACTGCGCCTGATGTCCAATAACGACAGTGATCCGTGGCAGTGGCTGGCCGGACTCTATTATTTTGAAGATGAGAACAACGCCCTTGCCGAATTTTTCGGACAAAGCAGAAAGACCCGTTTTGACTCCCGGGGCTATGCCCTGTTCGGACAAACCACCTATACCTTTTTTGACCGGCTGCACCTTACCGCAGGACTGCGTTTTGACTACCTGGATGTGGACGGCAGCCAGGAAAACAATATGGCGGCAGCCCCCTACGGGGCAACAGTGGACCACGAAGAATTTCTGCCCAAGGCCAGTGCAGCCTATGACATCACCGAGGAGATCATGGGGTATGTCACTGTGGCGCGGGGGCTTCTGGCCGGCGGTTACAACTATGCCTTTGCCAGTGACGCCAGCACATTGACCTTTGACCCGGAAATGACATGGAACTACGAGATGGGCCTGAAAACACGTTTCTGGAAGAATAAAGTCACCCTCAACGCCGCCTTGTTTTACATTGACATTGAAGACAAACAAGTGGAGGAATTTCTTGCCGGCCCAGGGGTCAGAAGCGTTACCAATGCCGCCAAAGCCCATTCCCAGGGCGCAGAGGTGGAATTGGTGTTCCGTCCTTTCCAAGGCATGCGTATCTTCGGGGGGCTCGGCTATACCGAGGCCAAATTTGATGACTGGACAGGCCATGAAATGAGCGGGGAATATGACTACGACGGCAAATACCTTCCCCTTGCACCCGAGTTCACCTATAACCTGGGATTCTCCTACCACCACCTTTCAGGCATCTGGTTCAGGGCAGACATGCTGGGCATGGGAACCTATTATTTTGACCCGAAAAATGAATCCAAAACCAGCGGGCATGAAACCGTGAACCTTACCCTCGGCTACCGGGGCGAGACCTTTGCAATTTCCCTGTGGGGCAAAAATATTTTTGATGAACAATATGTCAACTCAAAAAATTACTATATCGGGGGGCACATCGTCCAAGATGCCCCGCCCCGGAGCCTCGGTACAACAATCACCTATTACTTTTAACGGCCCCGGCCTTTTTTTTAAAACTGAAACCCAAGGAAACCAAACATGAAAAAAAGAATCTCAATGGTCCTTATCCCTGTATTCTGTTTCACTTTTGCCGCTTCGGCTTCCGCCCATACCTTGTGGGTAAATCTTTTTGATTCAGACGCCCATCTGCCCCGGCACGTTCTCTCCACCCTGGGATACGGGCACACCATCCCATTGGATGATCTGCTGCTGGACCTCACCATCGCATCCTACGATCTTTATGACCCGGAACTGACCCAAACAGCCCTGCCCCTGCCCGAAGCGGTTCAGGCCCAGCCCATTACACCCCCAAACGGCCCCAAAATCATTTCCGGCGATCTTGCGGGACGGAAAATAATTTTGGACAAGGACTGTAAACCCGGGGTGTACCAGGTCAGTGCAGCCAGCAAAGAGAATTACTGGACATATTATATTGATCAGAAGGGAAGAAAAAAATGGGCCGTCAAACCCATGGATCAAGTGGAAAATGCCCGAAAAATCATTCGGGGCATGGGCTATCACGCCTTTGCGGTATCCTATTTCACCGTGGGAAAATGGCAGACACCCAAATCCCTTGGACAGGAGTTGGAAATAATTCCCCTCACCGATCTTTCAGATGTGCGGACCGGGGACCTGGTCAAATTCAAGGTGGTGTTCATGGGAAAAGAGCTGACAACGGATCCCTCTGTGAGCCTTGAATATATAACCGCCAAGAGTGATGCCTTTGGGGGCCCGGATAAATTCACTCTTTCAGCCCTGTTGTTTGAAGGGAAAGGACAATTCCGCATGCCGGGACCGGGAAACTGGCTGGTCAATGTCTATACCCGGCAGAATGTAAGCACGGACAACGCCCTCAAACACCTGGCCAAAAAATGCACCACGGTTTTATACTCCAGCAGTGTCACATTTAAAGTGAATCCATGATGCACGAAATTGCAGCGTTGGGGGGCATTCAACCCCCTGACTCTGCGTAATATATGGTAATATGGGGACGCTTTGAAAGTGTCCCCGGATTAATAGCGGATTAGAATGGAACCGTGAGCCGCTGTTTCACATCTCATCACCCAAAGACGGATGGGAGGCCAAAAATCCGAAAAAGCTCCACGACTATATCAATATCAATGATTTTCCGGAAACCTGGCGCTCCCTGGACATCACAGTGGAGGTTGAAGCAAAGGCCAAAGAACTGGCGGTCAAGAAACTGATGGGAGAAGTAAACCGATAGGCGCGAACTGGAAAACAATGGGAATCAGACCCTGCACGAACAGATCCCTGGTTCAGCCGGATGAGTTCATCTGTCTGCAATGCGCAGAAGAATCAAAACAAAATGAGGCGAAAATATCAATGCGTTGCATCTGTGGGCGGCACATCGCTTGTTCATCATTTCTCGCAATTGTCATAAAGCTCTTCCGGAATTTCTTCAATGGAGTTAAATTGATGTTTTTTCAAGTCAAATGACCAGCCCACAACCTGTTTATCAAGGGTTTTTACTTTACGTGGGTCGTGGGGTCGGGCCGCGACAATCCAATTGATTTCAGATACTTAAACTAAATAATAGGTGATTATTCAAGCTATTAGGCTCTTTTTACCCCTGAAAAAGTCAATATAGGACAATAATGGCAAGATCTAAACGATACTATATTCCGAAACAAATCTGGCACATCACTCACCGATGCCATAAACAGGAGTTTCTGCTTAAATTTGCCAAAGATAAATACCGCTGGCTTCATTGGCTGTATGTCGCTAAAAAGAAATATGGAACCACAATATTAAATTACACGATTACATCAAATCATATTCACCTTCTGGTGATGGATGATAAAGACAGAATGACAATTCCCAAAACAATCCAGCTCATTGCAGGTCGGTGCGCTCAGGAGTATAATATCAGAAAAAAAAGAAAGGGAGCCTTCTGGGAAGACCGCTATCATGCTACGGCTGTTCAATCCGGAAGGCATTTATTACGCTGCCTGGTTTATATCGATTTAAACATGGTCAGGGCCGGTGTTTTAGAGCATCCAAAGTTATGGGACTTTTCTGGTTACAATGAAATCCAAAAACCAAAAAGAAAATATATCCTGATCAATCATGACAAATTAATAGAATTAACAGGATGCGGTTCTTTAAATTCATTAACTGAACTTCACAGGGATCTGGTAGAAAAATTCATTAAGGAAGAGAATTACAAAAGACAAACCCGGTGGACTCAAAGTGTTGCCGTCGGGGATAAAGATTTTGTTGTAGATATAAAAAAGAAATTGGGATTCAGGGCTGATGGGCGAAATATCGTTTCTAACAATGACGAATACACCTTAAGAGAAGATCAAGCTCCCTATAACGCTCTTTTTGGGGTCAAAAAAGCTGGAATAGAGGTAAAAAACAGTCATTTTTGGATCTAAAAACCTGAAATTAAAGGAATTCCCATGGCCCGACCCCAGGCCAGGCCATGGACACCGAGTCTTCGACCCGGTTAATGTAACAAATCAGTTGGAACGGATGTG
>JAKSBO010000265.1 GCA_022361095.1 Desulfobacterales bacterium
CTTGTGGGGTATACCCAGGAAACCGAATACCTTGTGGAGCAGATCCGGGCAGACGAAACATACCGGGACAAGGAGATCGTGGTCCTGGCCAATGAACCCCGGCATCCTTTCCCGGAACAGCCCCATACCTTTTTTGTCAAAGGCCGGCCTGATACCATCCAGGCCATGAACCGTGCAGGGACGAATGCCGCCGGGCGAATCATTATTCATACCGGCAGTGATGAACTCTCCCTTTTTGTTTTAATTAATGCCCTGAATTTGAAGGCTGAAACCTGTGAAATCACGGTAAGGTGTTTATCTACCCAGAGCCTTGAAACCTTTTCCTCGGTGCACGGGCAGTTTGAAATCATCATGACGATGACCGTAGAGATGATGGTCCAGGCCATGCAGGACAAGGTGCATTTACCCCTCCAGGTCCTGCTGAAAAATGATGAAGGCGAAGAGATCTATTATGTAAAAACATCCCGGATAAAATCGGGAATGACATGGTGGGCACTTCACCTTTTTTTAATGGAAACCTACCGGTTTTTAAGTTTTGCCCTTCAGTTGCCCGACGGCAGCATAAAAATCAATCCGCCCCAGGATGAACCTGTGACTGAGAACTGCGGCATCTGGCTTATTGCCGCAGACCGGCCCCTGTATATCCAATGGCCTGAATAAGGGTTCCAAACCACGGAAGGACACTGAAAGCCGGCTCGCAAAGCGCTTAATTCCGTGCACTTCCGTGCTTTCCGTGGTTACAATTGCGGTGATACAGGACAGAAAACAAAAGAACACCCAATGCCATGACAATGCTGCCGCAGGGAAACGCATAGGAAAGCGAGAAAAAGTCCATGGCCAGGCCGGCCATGACCGAACCCGTGAACATGCCAAGGGAGTGGGCCGCCGTTAAAATAGCCATCACGGACCCTTGTGCCTGCCGCTGCCCTCCCTTTACCACGGCAAGGGCTGTCAGGGCCGGCATGGCAATCCCTCCCCCCAGCCCGAAAATACATACCCCTGCAAACAGATGTATAAATGAAGTGGCCCAGAACGGATATAAAATGCCTGCGGCAGACAATATGCCGCCGGCCACCACCATTATTTTTCTGTTCCACCGGTCTGCAGCATACCCCATGGGTAACTGCAAGGCGCCTGAGACAAACACGCCGGCGGTTACAAGCAGTCCGATTTTCCCGCCGGCCAGGCCAAAGGTTTTGCTGGCATACAGGGGCATGAAACACCAGATAACGCCGATGCAGGCCGTGTAGGCATACCTGAAAACCACCAGGCCCGCAAGTTCCCGGTCCCGGATGACCACGGCCATGGAAGCCGGTGCCCGTTTATTGATTCGAATTCTTTCCTGGGATAACGGCGGCAGAAATATAAGACCAAGGATTGCCCCTAGTGCGGAGAGCACGGACATGCAATAGAACGCTGCATGCAAAGACCAGGTCTGCTGCACCACCCCTCCCATCACAGGTCCCAATGAGAGACTTAAAAACATGGAGAGGTTGAACAGCCCCATGGCATACCCTTCGGCGCCTTTGTGACAGATCTCTCCCACATAGGCCTGGACCACGGGCATGATCATGGCTGAGCCTGCCCCCTGGATAAACCGGATGGCGATAAGCCCTTCCACATTGTAGGTCCACACAAAGGCAACGGCCACCAGCATGTATGTCAAAAGCCCTGCCAGGATAAAGGGTTTGCGCCCCTTTTTATCCGAACGGCTGCCGAACCAGGGCAAAAAGAATGCCCGGGATATGGAAAACGCCCCGAAGATCATGGCCACATAGATGCCTGCCGCACCAAGATCGTGGGCATAGATGGGCAGCAAAGGCACCACAATGCCCACCCCGGTGACCGTAATAAAAATAATAAAAAAAAGGGTGCCGAACACCTTTTTGTGGTC
>JAKSBO010000823.1 GCA_022361095.1 Desulfobacterales bacterium
CCAGAACAGAGAGTTTTTCGATCTCCTCATCAAACCGTTTTACAACATGTTCAGGCGGATCAAGTTTGGCGAACTTTTCCATGAACTTGTCCACATCCGATGTTTTATCATCCTTCTGCATGCCCAGTTCTGTCTGGATGGCCTTGAGCTGCTCTTTGAGAAAAAATTTGCGTTTGTTGTCATCTACCTTGGTGTTGATATCCTTCTGAATTTTGGTCTGCAGTTTGGCGATCTCAATCTCCTTTTGCAGAAGCATCATCACCTTTTTCATCCGGTCCAGAATGGATTCGGTTTCAAGAATATCCTGCAGATCATCCCCGGAAGCCGTGGTAATGCCTGCGGCAAAATCGGTCAAAGGCGAGGGCTGATCCGGTGAAAAGCGATTCAGATATTGTTTAAGTTCTTCGGAATACAACGGGTTCAAGGACAACAACTGCTTGATATTTGAAATAATGGAGATGGCATAGGCCTTGACCTTATCCTCATCTTCCTCAAATTCAGGGGGGTATTCCACTTCCGCCACAAAAGGCGGTTTGTCCGACAGAAACTTTTTAATTTTAAATCGTTCAAGGCCCTGGGCAATGAACTGCAGATTCCCCTCTGCTTCCTGAATATTGAGCATGCGCACAACGCATCCGACTTCGGGAAAGTCTTCTTTATATACATACTTTCCCTTGACGTCGCTGAAATAGCACAGCCCCAAAAGCCCCTGATTCTCCTTGGCTGATTTGGCCAAGGTCTCTTCCCAGCGCTTTTTGCTGACAAATAAAGGCTGGACCTGGGCAGGCAGATGGGGACGCCCGGTTATGGGGACAAGATACAAAAATTTAGGCTTGGTGCTCTGGGTAACCAATCCGCCTTTGTTTTCATTTCCCTCTTCTTCCTCTGATACGATCTCGGGGGTAATCGGTCTTGAATCATCACTCATGGGTTTACCTCTGTCATGAATAGTTATTGCCTACGGGTAAAGGCTTCAAAAGCACAATTTACCATTAGTATAATCAGATTTTACGATGTGACAATACTTCAAACTCGGCTTGCAAAATGTAAGACATCACCTAATTTTTTTTAAAAGTTTCAAAAAATTTATTGATAAACTTATCAAGACGCTTCATTATAAGAAATGCTAAATTTCAACCGGAGGAAGATGAATGCCAAAACCATTAGACTTGTCCGAAAGCCTGGAAGACTATCTTGAAACCATACTTGAACTTCAGACAACCAATACGGTTGCCCGTTCAAAAGATATAGCCGAACGGCTCGACATCAAGCGCG
>JAKSBO010000450.1 GCA_022361095.1 Desulfobacterales bacterium
CGGCAATTAAAATATCCATGCTGATATGCAGTAATGTGTGACTGTCATCCAGGATCGTTGCCCGGACCTCAAACAATGGCCATTGATCCGCCGGCCTTACCTGATGGGACATCTCTTCCCGGATCAATGCTGTTTTTTGGGGAACCATTTCAGCGGGATCCACCCTGAGGTCCTCGGTATTGATCTGGAACAGGGGCGGATCTTCCAATACCTGCTGACGGCCGTCCGGCAGAATAATTGCCCGGAGCATGTCATGACGGCTAACAACCTGCTGCCAGGCAGCTGTATAACGATCAAGGTCAAGTCCTTGGGCCTGAATCTCAAAATAAACATGGCAGGCCACATTTCCCAACTCCGCTACACTGCTGCGTCCTATCCAATAAGCGTGTTGAATGTCTGTTAAGCTGAATGGCTCATATTGACTGTCAGGATCAGGCCGCACCATGAAGGCAGCACTCCTGCTCTCTTCAACTTCCGGTGCTTCAAACTGTATCTTCCCGGCAAATTGAGCCAAAAGACCTTCAATGGTCGGATTCTCAAATAGTTTATGAGGGGGGATTTTGATATGAAGGTCAGTACTGATGGTTTGAATGAGGGAGAGAAAGATGAGTGAGTCCATTCCTAACTGGATCAGGTTCGTCTGTGGAGAGATTTCATGGTTCTCTATTCCCAACGCATCAGAAACCTTTTGGGCCAGGTAACTGCTGAGCATTTCATTGCGTTCTTTATCAGAAACGTTTGCAAGCATCTCCAATAAGCTTGACCTGTTTTTGCGGGTGCCGTCTTTCACTGTGTGCACGGAAACAAGTTTGGAAAAAAAAGAATCTTTTTCCATGTCAGGTTGGACAAGAAATCGCTCCCAATCCATGTTGACGATACAGGCTTGAGCGAATTCCCTGACACGGATTATACGATTTAAGGCCTCTTCGGGAGAAAAGTCTTTTAACCCGAGCCTGTATCTGACCAGGGCACCCTTTTCATCCCCGGCTATCATGCCTGCCTTGGAAAACGCCCCCCAGTTGATACTGGTTCCCGGCAGTCCCATGGTTTTCCTAAAATGCGCCAGAACATCCAAAAAGGTGTTGGCCCCGGCATATGCCCCTAATCCATGACCTCCCCACAAGGAGGAAATAGAAGAGAACAGAACGAAATAGTCAAGAGATTCTTCACGGGTCGCACGATGCAGGTTCCAGGCACCTTCAATTTTAGCGGCCATTGTTTCCCTTGCATCGTCTAAATTTTGTCTGAGTAAATCTCCCTCTTTCAATACACCGGCCAGATGAAAAACCCCTTTCAGTGGCGGCATGGATTTTTGAATATCGGATAATACGTTTAATACCGCTTCAAATACGGTGATATCAACTTTTACGGCCAATGTACGGACGCCGTTTGCCTGAAGTTTATCTATCTTTTCCCGTGCTGCTGAACCGGGATTGCTTCTCCCTATCAACACCAGATATTTAACATTGTTTTCAACAAGCCAATCCGCGACTTCCATGCCAAGCCCACCGAACCCGCCGGTAATGAGGTAGGTGGCATTGGGATCAAACGCCGTCCTTTTTCCCGCCTGCTGTGAGCCCTGGTCTGGTGGATTTAACGGTACCAACCTCGGAACATAGATATTTCCATCTCGAAAGGCGATTTTCCTTTCAGCTGTCTGAACCTTTAACATGCGCCAGATCTGTTGAATTTGGTTTGAACCGGATGTCCCATCCAGATCAAAAATATGCGTGTTAAATTCAGGATGCTCTTTTTCAAGGCACTTTTGCATCCCCCATATCGGCGCTGTGATCAGATCCAATGTTTCATTGCCGGTTACGGCCTGTGATTCTCTTGTTATCAAGCAAAAATCCGTGATGTTAAGCCCTGAATCAATGATGGCTCGGAGCAGATAAACAATGCACGAGTAAGTGTGGAAGATTCCCTGTATTAATTCTTCACCACTCAATTTATCAGAAGGTTCTTCTCCCCAGCACAGAATCACCCCGGAACAGCTCAGGTGATACGATGGTATTTTTTCATTTAAAACAGACCCGAGGCTTTCATGAAGCACGTCCGCATCCATGGGAATTTGCTCTTTAATCTCACCGTTTTCGGTGTGGATGCGTAACCTGCCGTGAGAGTTGATTGCGACACAATAATCGCCGTCATCCCGTATCACCTGGGTCAGCCTGCCTACAATATCTTCCCGGTCACCGAAAATGAGCCAGCACCCGGGGGATGCCGGCCGGGAAGAGGTGTCACCGGATTTGGTACAGGGTTTAAGCTGCTGCCATTGAATTTCGTAATATGGAGATATACGGTCGTCCCTTAAAACATTGCCTGGTGATGCTTGACGCATATAGACCCCATCCATCTGGGCAATTATATCTCCCTGTTGGGTCAATATCCGGAAATCGGCCGTAAAATCAGAGTCCTGTTGGTTTGTTTCCGGCCGAACAGAAGCGTGGCACCATATCTCAGTGGTAAGCCGGGAGGCATAATGTACACCGTCAAAACCACTGGGTAAGAAAATCTTATCATTGATTTTACCCTGCCGTAAAAGGACGGCAAACAGGGTTTGCAGGCAGGGTTCAAATATGGACGGATGAAGCGTGCAAAAACCGGCTTCAGACTGAAAAGAATCGGAGAGTACTATTTTTGCAAGCCCACTATCTTCATTGGTCCATATCCCTTGAAATTCCCAGCCTTTTTTATCCTCACCATTCATATCCGGGTTCAGTCCATAAAAATCTGACAGGAATTGCGAGACCTCGTAAACATCCTTACAGTCACTTTTTGCTTTGGAAAAGGAAATCAGCCTGTTTGGCAAGGGGTCTGGGACAATTTCTCCCGATACATACTGCCGCCAGTAATTTTCGGACTGGCCCGGGGATTCATCCCGGCAGAAAATATGAAATTCGGTTAACTGTTCAAACCCTTTTGTCTCCAATATAATCTGGATCTGCAGCAAGGGATGATCATTAGATATTAACATGGCTTCATGCTGACTCATATTTTTTACGGAAACATGTTCTGTTTTAAAATAGGATTTACCGACGGCTGTAAGCATTTCCCAGAAAACACCAACCGGAATAATCGTTCTGCCGAAAATTTTATGGCTTTCCAGAAAAGGACATGCGGCAAGTGATATATCGAACAGGAAAATCGGGGTTGGGCAAGACAATTGGCGGCCTGTAAAAGGCATATCCCCACCTGTATTTACTAAAAATTCAATTGCCTGTGTCTGCCTGTCATGCCCATTTCCCCAATACCTTTTTTTCTCAAAGGGATAGGTGGGCAATGAGATCCTCTGGGGGGTACACTGATGGTAAAATCCCTTCCAGTCAATGGTGGCCCCCATTACATACAATTTACCCAAGGCAGAAAGAAAAAGCAGGCACTCATCCTTATCCGTCCATGACATGGGCATATGGTAATGGGTTTGCAGTGTATGGGAATCTGAGGCAATATCGGCAAACCGGTTCTGGTCAAAAATCTTTGCCGGCGCATCAAAGTTCACTTTTGGGATGGTCCCGTCGCCTGCATGGCCTTGAAACAGTTTGGGGGAAGGGTTTTCCCGGACGGCGGCGGTCAATTGCAGATGTAAATCATCCTTGGATGCCGCAATGGCGGCAAACCGGTACGGAAAATGTGATCTGCCCGTGTTGGCGGTAAAGCAGATCTCCTCTATCAGGACATCGGGCTTGCTCTCAAGGAAGCTGAGGTAGTTGTGAATTTGCCGTGTCAAGGCGTTCTGGTTTTTTGCGGAAAGGGTGAGCAGATGAAGCGGAAATTGTGATGCCTGCTTTGCC
>JAKSBO010000828.1 GCA_022361095.1 Desulfobacterales bacterium
TGAATCAGGAACAAACAACCGGTCATCCGCCGAGAAGAGCAGGGCGCCGTCCGCTGATTGAGCGCACGGAACGGACAACTGTGGGGCAGACGACGGTTGAAGATCCCAGGATGAGCTGTCGCAATTTGGCGGTCTATTACGATTCCAAGAAAGCCATCAGCAACATTAGTCTGGATATCGGGCGAAACGAAGTGATTGCCATGATCGGGCCGTCCGGGTGCGGTAAATCGACTTTTCTGCGCTGCCTGAACCGGATGAACGATACCATTGAAGGGTGTCTTGTGACCGGGCAGGTCATCATGGATGGGAAAAATATATACGACGATGACGTGGATGTGGTGCCGTTAAGGGCCCAGGTGGGCATGGTTTTCCAAAAACCCAATCCCTTTCCCAAATCCATTTACAACAACATTGCCTACGGCGCAAGGATCCATGGTCTTGCCAGGACCCGGGATGAGACCGACGAACTGGTTGTGGGGGCGCTGAAACGGGCAGGTCTTTGGAGTGAAGTCAAAGACCGCATGGGAATGCCCGGAACCAGTCTGTCCGGCGGCCAGCAGCAGCGTCTGTGCATTGCAAGGGCCATTGCGGTAAACCCGGAGGTGATTCTTATGGATGAACCCTGCTCGTCTTTGGATCCTATTGCCACGGCCATTATCGAAGAACTTATTGATGAGCTTAAGCACAACTACACCATTGCCATTGTGACCCATTCCATGCAGCAGGCATCCCGGATTTCCCAACGTACGGCCTATTTTCACCAGGGCGATCTCATTGAGGCGGGCCCTACGGATCAGATATTTTTAAATCCGCTGCACCAGCTCACGGAAGACTATATTACCGGACGGTTTGAATAGTGACACCCCGGAATTTTACCCTTCTGCAATACTGGGGTGACACAATAGTGCCTGAGACAAAATCGTATGAAACATATTTATGCTTTAATCTGTATCCGGCATATAGGTGCTCTATGATAACATTGTTAAATATGCTACAGTGAAGGAAACTATTTGAATTTTTTAAATCGGATGGTATAAAAGTTGCTGATTTTGGTTACGTACGGAGGGCTCCACAGCCCGTTGACGTGAAAATGGTTTACCGGATATTGACTTAAAGCATAATACCAGCAAAGGAGTGATATTGAATGAATTTTAAAAACATTGACGAAATACTGGAATTTGCCATTAGCAGAGAAAATGCAGCAGTAGCACTTTATACAGATTGTGCCGATGAGGCGACTTCCCAAGAATTGAAACAGACCTTTCTTGATTTTGCCAAAGAGGAAAAAAAACATGCGGAGATGCTCTCTGATATTTCCGGGAACAAAGCCAAGATTGACAGTTATGAATTCAAGAAGATCCCTGATCTCAAAATCAGCGACTACATGGTGGAAGCCCCCTATGAAAAAGGCATGCCCATGCCTGAAGTTTTGAAGCTGGCCATGAAAAACGAGGAAAAAGCAGTTAAGTTGTATAATCTTCTTGCAGACCAGGCCGACAATGCCGATGCAAAAAAATTGTTTCTGCTTCTCGCCCAGGAAGAGGCCAAACATAAACTCGGACTGGAATCCATGTATGACGATTATCTGGCAGACAATGAAGGATAATTTTAAATTCTGATTCCTCAACGAATCTAATACGTTGCACAAGCCATGGGACGTCTATGTTCAACAACACTCTCATGGCTTGTGTGTGCTGTAAGGTAAAAAACGGTTGACCATGGGTAAAAAAACACAATTAAAGCTGGTTTCGTGGAATGTAAACGGACTGCGTGCGGTTTTGAAAAAGGATTTTTTTGATTCCGTCGCTGCCATGGATCCGGACATTCTCATGCTCCAGGAGACAAAACTTCAGGAAGAGCAGCGAAGTGACCAGATGATTCGCTTTGGCGAATTTGAAAGTTTTTGGAATTATTCAACCGTTAAAAAAGGTTACTCCGGTGTGGTCTCATACACAAAAATTAAGCCGGATGTTGTGACAACACAGTTTGAAAAGCCCGAATATGATGGTGAGGGCCGGATCATCCGAATGGACTTTAAGCGGTTTGTCCTGTTTAACATCTATTTTCCCAACGGCCAGATGAGCGATGAGCGGCTTGCCTATAAATTGGCGTTTTATGAGTGGTTTATTGATTATGCCCAAAAGTTAAGAGATGAGGGTAAATCAATTATCGTCACCGGTGACTTTAACACGGCCCATAATGAAATCGATTTGAAAAATCCGGGGCCTAATGCCAAACGGTCCGGTTTTTTGCGCATTGAAAGGGATGTGCTGGATAAGATGCTGGACATGGGGTATGTGGACACCTTTCGCCATTTTTATCCTGAAACGGTTAAATACTCGTGGTGGTCCTACCGTTTTAACGCACGGAAGAATAACGCAGGGTGGCGCATCGACTACTTTTTTGCGACCCGTGATCTCATAGAAAACGGTGTTGTAAAAGACGCATTCATTGATAATGATATTTTGGGTTCTGATCACTGCCCGGTGGGATTGGTGGTTGAAATATAGGTTGGTTATCAGCACCCTTGAATTGAAAAAAGCCCGGCCCGGAACAAACAATAATCGTTTTTTTCCGGGCCGGGATTTTTTTAAAGAAAATACTTAGAGCGCAGAAGCTTATGTTTGGACGGTTCGTTCAAACACTATATTATTTTTTCTACGGGTCTTCTTTCCGGCACATACTCCGGCACCACTTCAAGATTGTTTACCTTTTCAGATACATACAGCCCGCAATAACAGGCACCAAATTCCTCCATATCCGCCTTTCGGTACTCGCAGGGACAGATAATGTCCTTGTCGTGCTCCCTGTCTCCGCAGGCCAGGCGGCAGGGACAGGCCATGTAGCCGTAATTTTCCCTGTTAAGCTGCAGGCTTTCCAGCAATTCAAATACCAGGTCTTTGTCTTTGTTGAAAAAAGCCCCTTGTTTTTTCTGTGACTTTTTCAGTGCATCATAGAGCTGTTCCGTGTTCATTCTTTTATTCCCAATGCTTTTTTAATATCGTTTTGCTTATTCCCAACAATTACGGTCCCTTTGTCGATTTCAATGGTGGGGAAAGAGCACCTTGGGTTCAATGCTTTGATTGTCTCAATAAGTTCCTTGCGTTCATCCCCTTTGAAGTCGTCGACCTGTACATATTCATATTTAATATTGTATTTATCAAACAGCTTTTTGGTCGCTTTGCAGTGACTGCAGGTACTTAATCCGTATAGTATAGGGATACAATTATCCATTTATTCCTCTCCTTAAATATGTCAAATAGTTAACCATCACGATTAAAGTATAGCATATATTATGCCTGCGTATCACCTAATGTCAACGTGCAATATCAGGGTGAGATGCGATGCTATAGTATTTCGCCGCATTTGTGGATATGTGAGAAAAGAGTACGGTGCATTTTATTACCACAGGTAAATATATGTGTGTCCTTGTTCGCAGTCCGCCGGATTTGTGTGATATCAGACTGAAAAAAATAATTTTTTCCTTGCTTTTTATTTTTGTATTTTGTTATATTTGCAAAAATTCTTTCATTTATATTTCAAATAATAAGACTTACGAAAACTTAATTTAGAATCAATCGTATTGTGTATCGTCAACCTGTGTATCAGCAATTTATGTATCGTCAATGATACATATTAATGAGACATATGTGTGCTAACGCTTTTCGTTTAAAGCAAGCCTGGTAACTGATTCTCCTGAATAAATACCATTGTATGTATTGTGCTGGTAAAAATCGCAAATAAATAAATGTTGGTATTGTTTTTGCAAAATTTCTGCATTAGATTAAGTGACGGGTTTGGCTTTTAATCAATCCTGTTAAACCAAGGAGGCAAAAAATGACCAAAGTGATTGCATATCAGAAAACTGAAAGCCGGTCGGAAAAAAAACGGGCTCCTTTTTATGGTGCGATTAAGTCTGAAAATGAGTTTTATTTTCAAATTGCCTCATTGTTCCGGGAGGCGACCAAAGGCCGCAGACAATTATCAGGGCAAATGTTTGAGCAGATGCTCAAGGCAAAAGCTGCAGAGCGCTCTGTGGAAAAGTCTGTTTACAACCTATATTGACGCCAGGGTCAAAATCTGGCTCTCACAGACAGTGTTTCATAAACTTTTAAAACAAAAGGAGTGTTATCAATGGCTGAAAAAATGGGAATTTATAAATGTGAAAAATGCGGCAATATTGTTCAGGTGCTTCACGGAGAACAACCGCCGGCGACCTGCTGCGGAAAACCCATGGATCGCCTGGTGGCCAATACGGTTGATGCCGCTAAAGAGAAGCATGTTCCCGTACTTGAAAAGATTGAAGGTGGATACAAAGTGTCTGTGGGTAGCGTTGCCCATCCCATGACAAAAGAGCACTATATCGAATGGATTGAACTCGTATCCTGTGGCGGCGCATATGTTCAGCGTATGATGCTGGAGCCGGATGCGGCCCCCGAAGCGGTTTTTAAATGCGACGAAGATAAGGTCGAAGCCATGGCCTATTGCAATCTCCACGGGCTGTGGAAAGCGTAAATTTTATATAGAATCAGACATTACTTTTGATCAGAATCGGCAATTATGAATAGATGATGTGCCGGTTTTCAGAGTGTAAACGACCCGTTGTCTCATATTAAAGACTGCGGGTCGTCTATTTGGTGCATGTTACCTGTCATCTTTTTTTACATGACGGCAAAATTTGTTCAAGGGGTACCTTTTTTTCATTCACGGCACCTGTCCTTTCGAGAAAATGATTTTAACTTGCAAGATATTCCTATAATATGAATCCTAAAAACAATATTAATCGAATTTATTCACTTCCCGGATAACGCGGCAGTCTGTCCGGCTTTGGGTTGATTTTTCGGGGCCGTGACAAACTTGAAAACGTGGCGTTTATGATTAAAGAAATTTTTACTGAAAAAATCAAAATTAATGCGCCTGTACCAGCGCTCTTTGCATGGCATGAACGGGACGGCGCCATCAGCCGGCTTACGCCGCCTTGGGCGCCTTTGTCTTTGGTGGCAAGAAAGGGCAAAGGGATTGATAAAGGCGTTGAAGTTACTTTTAAAATAAAGATTTTTGGTATTCCCATGAAATGGCAGGCCCGGCATATTGATTACAAAGAAAATGCAATGTTCCGGGACTGCCAGATAAAAGGCCCTTTTGCCTTCTGGGAGCATTCACATCTGTTTCATGAGCGTTCAACCGATTTATCCGTGATGGAGGATCAGGTCAGGTTCCAACTGCCTTTTGGCATTTTCAGCCTTCCTTTCTACGGATACGCCAAAAGAGAACTTAAGCGGATGTTTTTCTATCGGCATCAGGTGCTCAAATATGATATGGAGAACCGGGTAGGGAAGATACAAAAACAGCGGATTTTAATTTCAGGCGGGTCCGGGGCCATTGGAAAAGCTTTGGTCTCCTTTTTAAAAACCTGCGGGCATGAAGTGATTTGCCTGGTCCGGAATCCCCTATTGCGAGATCAGGATAATCGTTCAGAGGATGTGCACTTCTGGGATCCTTACAGCAATATTTTAGATATGGATGCCATCGGGCCTGTTGATGCGGTGATTAATTTAAACGGCGTGGATATTTCCAAAGGGAAATGGAACTTCAGTCAACGTGCCAGAATTCTCAATTCACGGGTGATTTGCACCCGGGTGCTTGTGGAAAAAATGAAGAAAATGTCCCATCCGCCGTCCACCTTTATCTCTGCGTCTGCCATCGGATTTTATGGTGAAGGCGGCAGCAATAGACTGACCGAGGAGAGCAAAGACAAAGATTGCTTTATCTCCCGGGTTTGCCGTCAGTGGGAAGAGGCTTCCCTTGGTGCCGCCAAAGCAGGTATCCGCACGGTGCAACTGCGAATCGGCGTGGTGCTGACGCCTGCCGGCGGGGCGCTGGAACGCATGCTGCTGCCTTTTTCGATGGGGCTTGGCACCCGGTTGGCTGACGGAAAACAGTATATGAGCTGGATCGGCATGGAAGATGTTCTGGGCGGTATGCTTCATATCCTTGGAAATGAAGAGATTTGTGGGCCGGTAAACCTTACGGCACCTGAACCTGTAACCAATGCTGAATTTACCCAGACCTTGGCCCGGATTCTTGGGCGCCGTGCGCCCTTTGTTCTTCCTAAGGCCGTCGTGTTGGCCCTTTGGGGGGAGATGGGAAAGGAGACCCTGTTGGCCTCTGCCAGGGTTATACCTGAAAAATTAATGACAAGCGGCTATCGATTTGTACATCCCGAACTGGAGATGGCACTGGGCCATGCACTGGGCAGGGGTGCCGCAAAAAAACAGATGGAAGAAAATAAATGACGATTCGATTAAAGGCTTTATTCTCCTCGTTAATGATATTGGCCCTGGGGCTGGGATATACTGATATCTATTTTCCTGTGGACGGTTTGAGTTTTGAGCGCCTGCACATATTTTTATTCAATCTGTGTTCCGGCGGTACGATTCTTTTGTATTACACTGAGCGGCAGACCAAAGTGTCCGGCCGTGTGAGGCTGTTTTTTGTGCTTTCCCTGGTCTATGCATTGAGTGCATTTTTCAAATGGTATCCGCTTACATTAGCCGTCTCTGCGGCACTCTGGGGGCTGATTGAAAAAATACGCATCAACAAATTTTCCATTGTGCCCTATCAATTTTTTCTTCCCGGCGTACCGGTGTCTGAAAAATTTCACCAGGCCTCTTTGTGGTGTCTGTCCATCGGTGTTGCCATGGCGTCTGTGGTGATTATCAACAATGAATATACCCATTGGGTACACATGGAGAAATTGACCCTGGACACCTTTTTTCTGGGGTATTCATTTCCTTTGTCTTTGGTTACCCTCTCCCTTGTTTTCAATATGTTAAAAAATATCGAAGGCCCCAAAAGCAAATCTATAATGGAGTTATGTTTCTGGACCATTACTGTCGGGGTGATCGTATTTTTTGTTTTTATTTTATTTGAAAAATTTATGCCCCAGATTTTTGTGACCGCAGCATTGTTCACAGCCGTTATCATGGTATTTATGCTCTACTACACCTTTGCGGACAGCATGCAGCAAAAAAAATTTTTAACCTCCGGTATTGGCTTTCTCATTGTTACGGCAGTGACGGGCATTGCCTATATCTGTTTAGAGATGCAGGATGGATATGATCCGTCGAAGACCAAGTGGCTGCTGCACACCCATGTGTTTGCATCTCTCTACGGCTGGAACCTGTGCGGCCTGGCTGTGATCTGCCGGTTTGACGATTTTCCCATTCGGCTTCATTCGACGACCGTTATCGTGGTACACTGGCTTACGGCATTGGTGCTGGCCCCGCTTGGGGTTTTTGGGGGATGGTTCGCAGTATTGGCCATTGCCGGCTATGCGTTTATTACCTTGACCCTGTTTTTTTCAGGAAACGGACAGATTAGTTATGATCAGTACCCGGGAAAAAGTTAAACAATTTTTGTCCCATTTTTCAGGCACCTCCAAGGTGCTTGTCATCATCAATGCGGATCCTGATGCCATTGCAACGGCCATGGCTGTCAAGCGCATTTTGTGGCGGCGGGTCAATGAGGTTGTGATTACCTATTTTAACCGGATCACCCGGCCGGACAATCTGGCAATGATTGAGTATACCGAAGCCGGAATCGTTCCCTTATCTGATCTGGACAAGTCCCTGTTTGATAAGTTTGTGGTTGTAGATTCCCAGCCCGACCATAATGAGTGTTTTTCCGGTATTGCGTATGACGCCATCATTGATCACCATCCGTTATCCTGCAGTGAAGCGGCGTTTGTGGATATCCGGCCCGATTACGGAGCTTGTGCGACCATGCTCACCGAATATATGCGCAGCCTGAATGTAAAACCCTCTGCAAAACTTGCCTCCGCCTTGATGCTGGGGATAAAAACGGATACGGCCAATTTTACCCGCCAGGCCTCCTCCAGGGATATCAGGGCTTTTCAGTTTCTATACAAATATGCAAATATGAATATTGTCACCAAGGTTGAGCGGGCTCATATGACGGAACCTGATCTGGATTTTTTGGGAAGTGCCATAAGAAACAGGAGCATCCGGGACAACCGGGCCTTTTATCATGCCGGTATCATTTCCAAGCCCGATGAACTGGTGATGGCTGCCGATTTTTTTCTCTCCATTGCCGGGGTCAACTGGAGCGTGGTATCCGGGGTGGTGGATAAAAAGCTGATCATTGTCCTGCGCAACGATGGCCTGCGCAAAGGTGCAGGAAAGACTGCACAGGAGGCATTTGCCAAATTCGGGTCTGCCGGTGGACATAAAACCATGGCCCGGGCTGAACTGGATATTCCCCTGATCCGTAAAGAGATCAGGCGGGTCAATCAAAAGGCCCTGGCCCGGTGGGTCGTTGAACGAATCACCCAGACCGCTGGAAAAAAGATTGAATAGCCGGAACCGGCGTTGAAGGGGATATGCTGTCCCGAACCCAAACAGGTCCGGGAAGGGTGTTACGCTTTTGTTTTAAATTTGCCTTTGAAATTTCCGCACACCGGACAGGTCCAGTTTTCGGGAAGATTTTCAAAGGCCGTACCAGGGGCAATACCGCTGTCGGGGTCGCCTTGTGCCGGGTCATACGCGTAGTCACAGGGCCGAGATCCCCCCGGGCTTCCATCACAGGCTGCCGCATCGTCATACACGTAACCATTGGGGCCGCATTCATATATATCCATACGTATTTCCTTTTAAAAAAAACGCCGGCTGGCAAAAATTGCAACCGGCGTTGATTGATTAACGCGGTGTCCGGACTTGCTTAAAATATGAAACAAGTCCGGAAAGTCGCGTTACTACTCTTTTTCAAATTCGTCTTTGGATGCGCCGCATACGGGACAGACCCAATCTTCGGGAAGATCTTCAAACGCCGTACCGGGATCAATTCCGCCGTCTGCATCGCCTTCTGCCGGATCATACACATAACCACAGGGACCACATACATATTTGTCCATATTTTTTCTCCTTATTACCTTTTGTCGGTTTATAAATACAGGTTTAATCCAATATTAAACCTGCAAAACAGTCATTATACTTAATAAGCTTCATCCATGTCCAGATCTTCATCCGAAACCGGATCCTTAAATAAATGATAGGACCAGGTCTGATATGCAATCACCAGGGGTATAAAAATCGACACCACCACCAGCATGATTTTAAGGGTCAAGGGGCTTGAAGAGGCATTCATTGCTGTCAGGGTCCAGGCGGGGTCCATACTTGACGGAAACAATGCCGGGTATAGGCCGCAGATGCCGAAAAACGTACATCCCATAATGGTCAGGGCCGATGCAAACCAGGCGCTGAACCAGGCCTTCTGGGCGGTAAAGTACCGGGCGGAGAGCAATGCCGCAACAGCCACAAAAATTACTAAGAACAGGGCCGGTGATTTGATGTAGTTGTCATAGAGGCTGGTAGCAAAAAATGAAGCGATCAGAAAAATCACGGCCACAGGCACAAGTACCATCCATATTTTGGCTGCAATTTCTGCAAAGCGGTCCCGCAGTTCCCCTGTGGCCTTAATGGTCATCCAGTTGGCCCCATGAAGCATAAACAGCAGCACAAACAAAACGCCGCCTAAGAGGCCGTAAGGGTTAAGCAACTTAAAGGTGTTGCCGTGATACAGACCCTGGTCGTCAAAGGGAATGCCGGCAAAAATATTGGCAAATGCCACCCCGAACAGCAGCGCCGGGAAAAAAGAGCCTATAAAAATCAGGGTGTCCCATGTTTTTTTCCAGCCCGGACTCTCAATTTTACCCCTGAAATGCAGGGCCACGCCCCTGAAAATCAGTGCAAATAAAATGAGCATCAACGGGGTATAAAGGGATGAAAACATGGTGGCATATACTTTAGGGAATGCGGCAAAAGTGACACCGCCGGCTGTGATCAGCCACACTTCATTGCCGTCCCATAGGGGGCCTTTGGCATTGAGCATGACCCGTTTGTCCCGGTCGGTTTTACCGGCAAAGGGATAGAGGATACCGATGCCGAAGTCAAATCCATCGGTCAGGAAAAAAACCGCCCACAGAAGTCCCCATAGAAAAAACCATATCGTTTGAAGTTCCATTTATTCTACCCTCCTTATGCAGTAGCGGCCTCAGGGCCTTCTTTAACGGATTTGGCGATCAGGTAGAACCCAACGGCCCCAAGCAGCCCGTAAACCAGGATAAATGCCGTAAGTGATACCATAACCTGGCTGCCGGCAATGGGGGAAACCGCATCTGCCGTACGCATCAGATTATAAACAATCCAGGGCTGGCGTCCCACTTCGGAAACCACCCATCCCATCTCCATGGCAATATATGGCAAAGGAATGGCGAACATCATAATTCTTAGGAAATTGGGGCTTTCCAGCAGTTTGTCGCGCCGGAACCAGCCGTAGATCATAAGAAGAATAAACAGGGTACCAAGCCCTACCATGGTTCTGAAGCCGATAAATGTCGGGAGTACCGGTGGACGGTCCTCCTTGGGAATGTCTCGTAATCCGACGACCTCTGCATTAAAATCATGGAATCCAAGAAAACTTAACAGGCCGGGGATAGAACCGATTTCGATCTTGTTTTTTTCCTGCTCCTCATCGGGGATGGCAAACATGATAATGGGCGCCTGGGCAGTGGTTTCCCAGTGAGATTCCATGGCTGCCAGTTTGGCCGGCTGGGTTTTGGATACGTTAACGCCGTGCATATCTCCGGTTAAGCCGACAACCAGGGAGCTGACAAGCCCGACAACCAGGGCGATCCTGAAAGACTTTAAAAAGACTTCCGTATGCTGTTTTTTCAGAAGATGGTAGGCAGAAATGCCCATAACAAAGAAAGCGCCCAACAGCAGGGAGGCCGGTACCACATGGATAATTTCCAAAAGCCCGTGCTTGTTGGTGATCACGGCCAGAAAATCCGTGAGTTCCGCACGCCCGTTTCTGATATCATAGCCCACGGGGTTCTGCATGAACCCGTTGGCAAGGAGAATCCAGACGGCACTGAAATTTCCGGCAAATGCCACCAGCCACATCACAATGGCATGGGCTTTGGCCGAAAGCTTTTTCCAGCCGAAAATCCAGATGCCGATAAATGTGGATTCAAGGAAAAAAGCGGCCGATGCCTCGATGGCCAGAAGGGAACCAAATACATCCCCCACATACTCGCTGTACCGGGACCAGTTGGTGCCGAACTGAAATTCCAGCGTGATGCCGGTAACAACACCCAGGGCAAAGTTAATTAAAAACAGCTTCCCCCAGAACTTGGTCATCCTCAAATAATTTTTGTCTCCTGACCAGGCATATTTGGTCTCCATGTATGCAATCAGGATGGATAGCCCCAGGGTCAATGGAACAAAAAGAAAATGGAACATGGTTGCTGCTGCAAACTGCAGTCGGGACAGAAAAACCGGGTCCATAGATTCCTCCAGGTTAAAAGTTGGTTAAAAAGGTTCGTTTAACGGTTATCACTCTTAAAATTTTATTTGCCATTACTTGCTCCTTAAAATTAAAGTTGTCTTAATTTGCTTTAGGCATTGAGCAAGTAACATGCCACTTTTCAGGTTTAATTGAATTGATACCGAAGAACTTTTTTGAAATTTTTTGTCAGCATACCGGAATGTTTTCGGATTTTCAAGGGAAGGCAGACCCTTTAAAAATCATTTTTTTGATATCCTGGTATATGTCCAATATACCTCTATTTTTAATTGAAACAAAATTGTTTCTGTTGTTTGAGACAATCATGTCATGAAAAGCGTTTCTACTTGTGCTTGAATGAAACATGGAAATTTTATCGGGTTAAAAAAGGGTAAGCATGTTAACTTCAGAGATAAATTATTGAATATTTTAAAGATTAAATTTAAAATGCTTTAAAATGTTCGATGATTCAGGCCAGGTGCACAAAATTTTAAAAAGGGCTATTGATATGTATGAAGATCAAGATGAAATGAAACGTTTGGATGCAGGTTGGAAAATTATTCTTATGATTTGGGGTGCCATATTAGCCTCTTTGGGCGTATATTTAATCGTTTGTATTAATATAGAAAGATCTGTGCAAGTCAACATAGACCCTGATTTTCCGTTAACAACGATTAAATATGCCCTGTTTGCCATGGCATGCGCAACGCTTGTTGGGGTACATATTTTCCGAAAGTATTTATTGACGCCTGGCGGTTCGGTCGTCAATTCAAGGCAGATGTCATCGGCTCAACATCCTGCAGTAGCAAAATATACCATAGCCGTTGTCATTACATCTGCCCTTCTGGAAAGTATCGGCATATATGGCGTTGTGTTGTTTTTACTGGCAAAGGACTCCCGGTCATTATATCAATTCCTCTTTATATCCGCATGCGCAATGATATATTTTCGTCCGCGTAAAGAAGAGTTGATTAACATGGCAAAGCAGATCAAAGGGCATCAACGGGAATTAAAAGGCGCGCAACCAAACGATAGGTTGGATGAGTGAAGTGCCCCTTGGATATCATTGCCGTTGATGCAGCGGTTCCCGGGATGTATAAAACCGGCTGAATGATTGGTTCTACACCTTGCCTTCACCCACCAGCCGGGTAAAATGTTCATAACTGCGGTCATAGGTTCGCTCGGCATTGTCAGGAAATACGCAGGCCGGCAACTGGCGCATCCTGATATGATATTGAATACATTCGCAGCATACGCCTTTTCTTGAGCAGGGCTCATAGCTGCAGTTGCATTGTTTGAGATTTTCAGCTTTATTGCATTTCATGTTATACCTCTCCTTTTAATCCGATCTCTGCGGCGACCTCTCTCATTCCCATAATCGTATCCGTAATCAGTTCTCCCAATTCAACCCCCAGCATATCAGCGCCTTTTTGAATAATTGACCGATCCACGCCCATTGCAAATCTTTTGTCTTTCCATTTTTTCTTGACAGATTTTGCTTTCATGTCCATGACGCTTTTTGACGGCCTTACCAGTGCCGAAGTCGCCACCAGTCCGGTAAGCTCATCAACGGCAAAGAGGACTTTTTCCATGTTGCTTTCAGGCTTGACATCCGTGCAAATACCCCATCCATGGCTGACCACGGCACGGATCAAATCCGCCGGCCAATGGTTTTCCTTTAAAATTTCTTCGGTTTTTTTGCAGTGCTGGTCCGGAAATTGTTCATAATCAAGGTCGTGTATCAAGCCCACAATACCCCATGTATCTTTATTTTCCTTATATTTTTCGGCCATGTATCGCATCACGCCTTCCACGGCAAATGCGTGCTTGATAAGGCTTTCGCTCTTGTTGTAGCGCTTTAGCAGTGCCAAGGCTGCGTCACGTGTCGGTATCCGGCTGCTCATCGGGCCTCCTTTATGTTATGAAAATTTATCAATACGAAGAATACTTACCACACCCTTTATTTGCCTAACAAGTCCCAGCAGCCAAGGTTGTAAAATTGTCTCCGGACATACCCCCGAAGGCCGAAAGGTTCTAAAAAGGGTGTAAACAAAATGGCTAAACCTGCCGATTTAGGATAAAATTATGCCGTCTTCATCTTTAATCTTGTATTTTCTACCCATAAGTGATTATTCTTCATGGAGTAAATCCTCTATGACAGTCTGTTCACATGTTTATTCCAGGAAAAACCGATGACGCAATTGAAAATTATATTCACCCTGATAATATTCCTGATCTCGACTTTTTTATGCATCCAGCTCCTTAGGCTTTACAGACGGTTTAAGCGGGCTTCGGACAATGCAACCGCAAAAAATATTTATGTCATGAAATGTAACGATGATATACATGAGATAGACGAAGAGTATTTCCCTGGAACCAAGACAGCCGTCGAACCAGCCGCCCCAGGGCCGGAAGTTTCACAAGGAGAGGAACGCCGCAGATCTTCCAGAACTGAATTTCAGGGTTTTGTAGACTTTATTAGCAAAGGCACCCTGTACAAAGAACAAGCCCGGGATCTCAGTTATTCCGGTATTTTCATCA
>JAKSBO010000614.1 GCA_022361095.1 Desulfobacterales bacterium
GATTTCTTCGTTGCAATAAAATTTTAATCCTCGACATATTTAATATATTCCTCCGGTTAATATTTTATTGCGCCTCGAACTCAAACCAAAATTCTAATTATTAGAGGCGCCCTTATATTATAGAGTAGCAGTGTTTTTCCATGGGATTGCCCCGCGAACAATAAGTCAATTTTATATTTCTGAAGCCGGTTATTTCCTTTCATTGATTTTTATCCATATTCTTATTAGACTGTGGACCAATTGATATTGAATACGGCCCGAATCGTATTCATTTTTCAAACCTAAAATTTGTCAGATTTTTTTCATAAAGGACAATGTCATGATGATTCCGCGAAATATTGGTACTATCCGTATATTGCTTCTGGTTGCAGCAATTTTTTTAGCCGTATACAGCCATGCCCATGCCCGGACACCTGTTTACGTTCCCGAAGACCTTGCCCCCTGGAAAGAGTGGGTGCTGCACGGAAAAGAGGAGCAGTTGTCATGCATTCCCATGTACAACGATGCCGGGCAGGTTCTCTGCGCCTGGCCGGGGCGGCTAAATCTGAATCTGACCGACAGGGGGGGGACGTTTGAACAGTCATGGCAGGTGTATGCCCGGACCCGGGTTGATTTACCGGGCTCGGGCCGGAACTGGCCCATGCAGGTTCTGGCCGGCGGCAAGCCTGCTGTGGTTCTGGACCAGAATAACACCCCGGGCCTGTTGCTTTCCCCGGGCCGCCATACCATCAGCGGACAATTTCATTGGCGGGCCATGCCCGAAAAACTGGATATTCCTGCATCAACCGGGCTGGTGGGTTTAAAGGTTAATGGTGAGCCCGTAATGTTCCCGGATCTGGATAACGCGGGGCGGCTGTGGCTGAAACACAGAAATCTTGAAAAACGGGTGGAAGACCGGTTGAAAATTGAATGTTTCCGGATGATTGAGGATACAATTCCGGCCCGGATGGTAATCAATCTTGCCCTGGAAGTTGCGGGCCAGGCCCGGCAGATGGTCCTGGGGCCGGTATACAAAAGCGAAACGTTTACGCCTGTATCCTTCAACACCCCGCTGCCCGCCCGTCTGGAATCCGACGGCCGGATCACTATCCAGGTACGGCCGGGACGCTACAACCTTGAACTCAACCTGCGCCATGCCGGGCCGTTGGCAACTGCCCAATTCATCCGTCCGGACCAGCCTTTTTGGCCGGATCAGGAGATCTGGGCCTTCAGTGCCAGGACCGATTTGCGCCGGGTGCAGATTTCAGGTGCCCAGCCTGTTGACCCCAAACAGACAGCCATGCCGGCAAAATGGCAATCATATCCGGCGTACCTGATGGAACCTGGAACCACACTGGCCTTTAAGCAGATTAAACGGGGTGACCCGGAACCCGCCCCGGACCAGCTCTCCTTAAACCGGACCTTATGGCTGCGGTTTGACGGGTCCGGCTATTTTATCCAGGATAAAATCACGGGCAAAAAAAATACCAACTGGCGCCTGGAACTGAACCCTGCCATCCAGCCGGGCCAGGTCCTTGTGGATGGTAAAGAGCAGTTGATTACCCAAAGACAAGGCAGTACCAAGGCCGGTATTGAGTTGAGGAACGGCAAAATAGATATTGTGGCCGATGCCACCTTTGAAAAAGGGATTGCCGATGTCCCGGCAACGGGCTGGGACCATGATTTTAATGATGTAGAGGGCAAGCTCAACCTGCCTGCGGGCTGGACTCTGGTCAATGCCCGGGGCGTGGACCGTATTCCCGGCACCTGGGTAAGCAGATGGACCCTGCTGGATTTTTTTGTGGTCCTGATTTTTACCATTGCCCTGTCCCGGGTATACTCAAAACCGCTGGCTATTCTTGCCTTTGCCACCCTGGTGCTGATCTTCCATGAAGATCAGGCGCCCAGATATATCTGGCTGGTGCTCCTGGCGGGGTTTACCCTGCTCAAATATCTGCCCGAAGGCAGGATGCGCACCTTTATCAAGTGTTGCCAGGGGCTGGCACTGGTCTGTTTCGCCGCCATTGTGATTCCCTTTGCCATCCAGACCCTTCGCATCGGCATTTACCCGGAACTGGCCAGGAAATGGACCGACACCTCAAATACCGTCATTCAGTCGGAATCCCGGGACCAGGAGATGGATGTGACGGACAGGGGCCGGAATCCGGCGGGGGGGAAATTAGAACTGGCGGCCCCGGCCCCGGACCGGTCGCCAAGAAAGGCGATGCGTTTAGGAAGCATGGCCAAATCCATGTACACTGCCGATGGGCCTGCATCAGGGGGCTGGTCTGCCCAGGTGATGCAATATGATCCAAAGGCACGGACCCAGACAGGCCCGGGGATGCCTTTGTGGCCGGCCTATAAAACCATTGGATTTTCCTGGTCCGGTCCTGTGAGCAAAGACCAGTCCGTCAGATTTTTCCTGATCGGACCAAAAGTCAATATGGCCCTGGCATTTTTGCGGGTCGCCCTTGTGGTGTTTTTAGGCGCCGGCATGCTCGGCATCGGTATCAGCGGCATTAAAAAGGCGGGGGCAACCGGTATCAAACAGATGTTTCCTGCTTTGGCTGTGCTTGTTCTTTGTTTTACACCGGCATTGTCCCATGGGGCGCAATTCCCGTCAAAGGCGATGCTGGAAGAATTGGAAACAAGGCTGCTGGAAGCGGATAGGTGTTTCAATAATTGTGCAGATCTGCCCCTGGCGTCCATTGATTTGAAAACGGATGTGATGACCGTGAGTATGACGGTTCATGCCGCCGTTGACACGGCAATTCCCCTTCCCGGAGATGATAGCCAGTGGCTGGCATCAAAGGTGACTGTGGACGACCGGACTGCTGCGGGCATCTTTAAAAAAGAGGGAAAATTTTGGGTGATGGTGCCCAAAGGCCTTCACACCATAGCGCTTAGCGGCGCCATACGTCAGCAGAACGGATTTCAACTTTACTTTCCTTTAAAACCCAGGCACCTGAATATCGTCATGGCCGGCTGGACCGTTGACGGCCGTCATCCCGACGGCAGCTTCGATGCCCAGCTTCAGTTTAAGCGAGAGGCCCGGGGGGACGGTAAGCATCAGCAGGTGCTTGAGACAGGGGTTTTGCCTGCTTTTGCCCGGGTTGAACGGACCCTGCTGCTTGGACTCGTCTGGAAGGTAAATACCCGGGTTATTCGCCAAGGAGAATCAAAATCGGGCATGGTCCTTGATATTCCTTTGCTTCCCGGCGAATCCATCACCACCGAAGGCATCCGGGTAGATAAGAATACGGCAAAGATCAATTTCCGTTCTGGACAAAAAACACTTACCTGGGAATCTTTTTTGGCGCCGTCGGATAAAATAGAATTGACCCATGCACAGACCCGGGACTGGACCGAAATATGGAAAGTGGATGTCAGTCCTGTTTTCCACATGGAATACCAGGGAACGCCTGTGATCTTTCATAAAACCGGCACCCGCTGGTATCCCACCTGGCACCCCTGGCCCGGGGAGGCCCTTACACTCACCGTGACCCGGCCCAAAGGTATTGAGGGCCAGACCATGACCATTGAAAAAAGCCTGCTGACCTTTTCTCCGGGCAGGTCTGCCACCACGGCCCGGCTGGATCTGACTGTTAACAGCAGCCAGGGGGGGCGCCACACCATTACCCTGCCCAAAAATGCCCGGCTGCAGGAGGTAAAGATCCAAAACCGGATACGCCCCATCCGGCAGGATAAAAACCAGGTAACCGTGCCCATTGTTCCCGGACACCAGGAGATTATACTCCAATGGGTGTCAGCCGGCGGTATCACGCCTTTTTATAAGACACCGGCTGTGGATTTAGGCATGGAGAGCGCCAACACCTGTGTGGACATCAAACCGGGCAGCAGCAGGTGGCCCCTGTTCCTGGGCGGTGAACCGGCCTTGGGCCCGGCCGTGTTGTTCTGGTCCGAAGTGATTGTGATCCTGATCGTTGCCTTTATTATGTCGAGAATCGGATGGGCGCCGTTAAATCTTTTGCAATGGTTTTTGCTGTTTATCGGTATCACCATGAACCATCCGGCAGCCGCCATCATTGTGGCGGGCTGGCTGATTGCCCTGGATTTACGGCCCAGGGCCGGTCAGTTTACCGGCTTGAAGTTCAACCTGATCCAGTTGGGTATTGTCGCGCTGACCTTGTTGTCGGGCGCGTGTCTGGTATTCAGCATCTCCAACGGACTTTTGGGCCATCCGGATATGAACATCCGGGGTAACGGTTCCAGTGCGTACCTGTTGCGCTGGTACCATGATGTGTCAGGCCCTGTACTGCCCCGCACCTGGATGGTGTCCGTTCCCATGTGGTCCTACCGGATTGCCATGCTGGCCTGGGCGCTTTGGGTCTCCTTCTGGCTGATCAATATTCTGAAATGGGGCTGGACAAGGTTTTCCACCCCCAAACTGTGGGCCAAAGTGCAATGGCGCAGGCCCAGGCCTGAACCCCGTCAACAGGCGCACTGGACACCGAAAGGTCAGGCCCGGAAACAAACCGGACCTGAAACAGATGCCGGACAAAGCGATGGGCCGGATACATAATTCATAAACCGTATTCGTAGGTTGGGGTGACGAAGGAACCCC
>JAKSBO010000092.1 GCA_022361095.1 Desulfobacterales bacterium
CCTGACCGCCGGGGGAGAGGAACCCGAAGCAGCCCAGGCCCTGGGTGTCAATGTTTCCCGGGCCAAGGTGATTGCCATGGCGTTAAGCTGCTTTTTCACTGCCCTGGCCGGAACATTCTATGCCCAGTTCTCTTTGTTTATCCATCCTAAAAGTACCATCTCCCTTGATATCTCCTTTGAGATTGCCTTTATCGCTTTGATCGGCGGCCGGGGCTCCATTGCGGGGCCTGTTTTAGGGGCGCTTCTGCTTCGACCGGTCAGCGACCTGTCCAGAATCTATTTCGGGGATATCCTGCCCGGCATGCATCTGGTGATTTACGGTGTTGTACTCATCCTGGTGATGATCTATCAACCCCGGGGACTGCAGGAACCTTTAACCCGGTTATACGACAGGGTGGTCAACCGTATGGCTGACGGCTTCATCAAAGGAGGCGCCAAATGAATCTTCTTGAATTAAGGGATGTGACCAAACAGTTTGGCGGTCTTACGGCAGTGGACAGTTTGAGTTTCTCCATGGAAAAAGGCGAAATCCTCGGGGTCATCGGGCCCAACGGCGCCGGAAAGTCCACGGCATTCAACTGCATTGCAGGGGTTTTCCCCCCCACAAAAGGAGAGGTGGTTTTTGACGGGCAGTTGATCAATGGTCAAAATCCCTGGGATTTATGCAAAAAGGGGCTGGCCCGGACATTCCAGATCGTAAAACCCTTTGGGTCTAAAAGCGTTCTTTACAATGTTACGGTGGGGGCCTTTGCCAATACGTCCAGCAGGGGAGAAGCCGAGGCCAGGGCCATTGAAGTGCTGAAGCTGCTCAATTTTGACGATAAAAAAGATGTCCGCTCAGCAGACCTGACCATTGCGGACAGAAAACGCCTGGAGATTGCCCGGGCCCTGGCCACAGACCCAAGGCTGCTGCTTTTGGATGAGGTGATGGCGGGCCTGCGGCCGGCTGAGGTGGATGAAATGGTGGAAATCATCCGGTTCCTGCGTGATCAGGGGGTCACCATCCTCGTGATTGAGCATATCATGCGGGCCATCATGGCATTGTCCGACCGTATTGTGGTTATCCATTTCGGAAAAAAAATCGCGGAAGGCGTACCCGAAGCCGTGGCGTCCGATGAGAACGTGATCAAAGCATATCTGGGAGATGAATATGGGGTTTCTTGAGGTAAATAACATTGATGTCAGCTATGGGGATGTCCAGGTCATTTTTGATTTGTCCATGCGCATTGAAGAGGGTGAAGTGGTCTCCATCATCGGCGGGAACGGTGCCGGAAAATCCACACTGCTTCGCACCATTTCAGGGTTGATGAAACCCTCTTCCGGACAGATCTTTTTTAAGGACCGTTCCATGCATACCCTTCCCCCCGAAGAGATTGTTAACCACGGTATTGTCCAAGTCCCGGAAGGGCGCAGGCTTTTTTCCCTGATGACCATAAAAGACAACCTAATTGTGGGGGCTTATAACAAGGAAGCGGATAAGCACAAAGAGCACACCCTGGCCCAGGTATATGAGATGCTGCCGCGGCTTAAAGAGCGGGAAAATCAGACCGCCCTGACCCTTTCAGGCGGGGAGCAGCAGATGGTGGCCATTGGCCGGGGGCTGATGGCCCGGCCCAAAATCCTGATGCTGGATGAGCCGTCCCTGGGACTGGCTCCGGTTTTGGTCAACAGTATTTTTGGGACCATCCGGAAAATTGCCGACCAGGGTACCACCGTGCTGCTGGTTGAACAGGATGTGAACCATTCACTGCGCCTGTCAGACCGGGGGTATGTCCTGGAGCACGGCAGAATTGCCCTGGAGGGCAAGGCCGATGAACTATTAGGCAATCCCCACATTAAAGAGGCCTATCTCGGTATATAGTTGTAAATTTTTTCCAGGCCCCCTTTTTGGGGGCTTTTTAAGCCTTCCCGCACCGTTCAATAAAATTGTATTGGGTAAGACTGGATTATTGAGAAAAACCCCTCAATAATCCAAGGGCTTTGATTGAAATACATCCCTTTTGACACGGTTCTGCCTTCCTTGGCAGGTTTAGCGCTTTGGGAGGTATTCTTTATTGGGTCTATCTTTTTTTGTTTCTGTTAATTCTTCACAGATATCAATATTTCTTGTATATACTAATGGCTTTGATAGTGCGCTGATCCCGCTGGCATTCCGGCAGTAAATATATCCAGCTTTTTCTATTTTATACTTAATCCAAGAGGAGCCGATCATTCCTATACCAATTAAAACTATGCCTAGAATTATCACAGCATAATTGATAATGCGTTTGTATTTGCCGATATTTGGCCAAAAATTTTCTATGATTACTAAAAAATGTAGAACGGGACACCCCAAGCCTAAAATATAAAAGCTATCTCTGCTGCCAAAACGAATAATATCAGTCCTGGTGCTCAATTTAATAAGCAACTCAATTAAGTCACTATAGCCAACCCAAACGCCCCAAATACAAAATATATCCAGAATAAACAGAATTAAATGCGCTAATTTTTTATTCTTAATATGGTCATTCATTGTAGTCTTTTACCCATTATTCTTGAACTTACAGATTAAAATTTGCCCGACCAAAAGACAGAAAACGATCATTTGATCACACAAATCATGTGAGATATCATTGTTTTATCAGGCATATCGCTAATATTTTACTGGAATTCTTAAGCCCTGAGCCCTGAGAAAGCCTTTCATTCCTCGGTATAGATGTGATTGGGTTTCATTTTCTATATCAGCTAATTCATCACCCATAGCCTCCAAAAGAGCAATTAGCTTTTCGGTTAATTGGTGTTGCTCATCAATTCGACTTAATACCGAACCTGTAAAACCGCCTAAAAATATAGCAATTGCTATTGGAGGCGCTACAAATGTTGTTACCTTTCTCATTGCTATCCCCGCAATAGCACCCATGAGGGAACCTATTCCAATTTTTATTAGATCAGAAGCAAGGTTGCCTGCCAATCGGTAAAAATTTGATTGATCTTGCAGATAGCATTCAAGGACGGTGAGAGGAACCGTGATATAAATAGTTATAACACCGCCGCTTTTGACCAAATTTTTAATGCCTAGGCTACCAATAGCCATTCTAATAATTTTACGGTTGTTCACCGAATAGATCGTACCCGGAAAAAGAGTTCGAAGGCCCGGGTGTCCTGAAAAAGCAATATATTGGCGACCTTTTATCATCTTTGGGATTGCTTTGCCGGAGATGCCTAAATCCTTGCATACCAAAGTCAGGGTAGCAATGTCCAGGATTGGCGAAATTTAAGGCGCTAGGTTTCTCCGGGTAAAAGAAGTTGCATCCAGCGCGCCGATATCATCAGTTGTCAGCTTAACCGCCCGTCCATGCCCGTGACATGACATCACGGAGTATTCAGGGTCTGGTTTTAGAATTGTTTTGAGATGGGAGCTGTGACTCCAAATAGAGATATGGCAAGGCATCAATTCAGCCTTTGTTTCACCTGTTGATGCAGAAAGTTTATATGCCATGGGAGATTTGAAAAAATCAAAGCAACGAGGACCAGAAGATTTTTCTTTTTGATGCCTCCATGCTGCCAATAAGTCATCGGCGCCGGTAATATATATTTCACATTGATTCGCGTTTAATTTTAACTTCAAATTTTCTGAGATAGTCATTCTATACCCTTTTTTCATTCTTTTAGAATCGGTATATATGAAAGTAAAATAAGTTGCTAAGGTTCCTTTCAGGTTTTATGTGTACCGGTCACGGTGATCAGGTACGGCACATGTTGGTAAAAGTGAGTCAAATGTATAGACTTCCAGTACATTTGGCAAGTTTCAGACCCGGATAGATGGGGGCGAAGGGTTTCGCATTAACGCAACGGAGTCCCGTTCAGGGTCGATGAAACCCTCTTCCGAACAGATTTTTTTAAGACCGTTCTATGCATACCCTTCTCTCCGAAGAGATCGTTAACCACAGTATTGTTCATGTCCCGGAAGGGCGCAGGCTTTTTTCCCTGGTGACCATAAAAGACAACCTTATTGAGGGTGCTTATAACAAGGGAGCGGATAAGGACAAAGAACACATCCTGGCCCAGATATATGAGATGCTGCCGCGGTTTAAAGAGCGGGAAAATCAAACCGCCCTGACCCTTTC
>JAKSBO010000934.1 GCA_022361095.1 Desulfobacterales bacterium
CGCCGTATTCGCCATCATAACCCTCCTTCACCGTTCAATATGTCAAGATCCTGCTGCGCACGTTGCAGCTCACCTTCCCTTAAACTCTTCATCCGGGCCCAAAACACGGCCAGCTTCATGCCCAGCCGGTACTGCTCCCCCACCACCTGGACATACCCCCGGTCCAGGGCCGTGGCCAGGTGGCACATCACCGTGGGAAACGGCACATTCAGATCCGCCGCAACCCGGGCGCCCGTCACAAGCTCCCGCTGATCCGCCAGGTACTCCAGAATTTCAAACGCCGTATTAACGGATTTAATCCGCCGGTATGTGGTTCCCATCACGTCACCTCCACAACTTCCGGAACAAGCCAGACAATATCCGTCAACGGCAGCCGCACGGGCATGGGATCATCCGGACAATCCTCAGATGTCACAACTCCGAACACATTGCCCCATCCCATACAGAAGGACTCTATCCGGATCATGTCATAGTCCAGCACCGCCCCGCAGGTATATGCCAAAGGGATGCCGTGCCCGGGCGGCAGCATCGCCACAAGCGCCGTATCCCGGGTGCCGGAAAAAGCAACGGCATCTTTTATAATCTCGGTCATCCGCTCAACGGTCTGTTCAGGCAACATTTTGGTCATAACTTCTCCTTATTGGTTAAGAGCTTTCTTGGTCTCCCTGAGACGTGCCTCTAATTCGCTGAGCTGGGCCAAAGCAAGCAGCCTGAGATCCTCCTGGCTCATCACCTCCCCGCCTTTAGCCCCGACAATACTATTTGTCACCCCAAACCCGTCTAAAACATGCTGGAAGGCAAACAGATAATATCCGTGCACCGGCCGGTTTGCCGAATCGGAAATCCACTTATCCACATCTGCCTTGGTTAAGGGTTTGCGGCATTTTTTCAGCGCATATCTTTCTTCCGTCCGGTCAAAAAACACATTCCCCCGGCCTGCAAAATCATCCCGGGAAATACCCGACTCCCGGATCTCCTGGCAGAGCTCATACTCATCTTCCACCCCGGGCCGCGCCGGATTTGTTATGATAATACGCCTCAACGCCTGATCCATTTTTTTATATTCGTCATAGACCTGGCAGATCGCTTCTTTACCTGCCCCCTCAAACCCGGGAACCATGGGTTGGTTTGGATCATGACTTGTTCTACGTGCCATAGCGGATTCCTTTTTAATGTCCGTTCTCCACTGTCAGAATTGACAGTAAATGCCCTCTGTTTTTGTCCGAAAAAACTTTCAAAACTCCTTTGACGCTGGAGAACCCAGCCGATTTCATCTGATTGAAATTAAACAGAATACAACACAACAAGGAGAAAACATGTTCCCCCAAGAC
>JAKSBO010000770.1 GCA_022361095.1 Desulfobacterales bacterium
AGCGCGAAAAACTGCAGAAACAACTCAACCAGGCCCAGAAAATGGAGGCTATCGGACGGCTGGCAGGCGGGGTGGCCCACGATTTTAATAATATGCTGGGGGTGATACTGGGATATGTTGAGTTGGCCTTTGAAAAAATAGACAGCGGCCATGATCTGTATGCGGATATGGAAGAGATTCAAAAAGCTGCCGAACGGTCGGCGGCTTTGACAAAACAATTGCTGACCTTTGCCAGAAAACAGATCATTTCCCCGGAAGTACTTGATCTGAATGATGCGGTGGACAGCATGCTCAAAATGCTGCGCAGGCTCATTGGTGAGGACATTGATCTGTCATGGATGCCGGCCGATTCATTATGGCCGGTTGAAATAGACCCAAGCCAGGTCAATCAAATCCTGGCCAACCTCTGCGTCAATGCCCGGGATGCCATTGCCGGTGTGGGCAAACTCACCATTGAAACGCAGAAAAAAACCTTTGATCAGGCATATTGTGCAGGCCATGCAGGGTTTAAAATCGGAGATTATGTGATGCTGGCGGTCACGGATAATGGCTGCGGCATGAACCAGGAGACGCTGAACAATTTGTTTGAACCGTTTTTCACCACCAAAAATATGGGTGAAGGCACAGGGCTGGGGCTTGCGATAATTTACGGTATCGTTAAACAGAATAACGGCTTTATCAATGTTTACAGTGAACCGGGCCGGGGAACCTGTTTCAAAATATATTTGCCAAAGTACCGGATCTCCGAGGAAGCCTCGAAAGAGACCGTTACGGAAAAACCTGTCCCCACCGGAAATGAAACCATTTTGCTGGTGGAGGATGAACCCGCCATTCTTAAAATGACAAGAATGATGCTTGAGCGTAAGGGATATTCGGTCTTGCCGGCCGACGGCCCTGCCGATGCAATACGTATCACCAATGAACATGTGGGAAAAATAGACCTTTTGATGACCGATGTGGTCATGTCTGAAATGAACGGCCGGGATCTGGCAAAAAAAGTGACAGGGGTTTTTCCTGACATCAAATTATTATTCATGTCCGGGTATGCGGGCGACGTTATTATCCACAAGGGGGTACTTGATGACGGGGTGGCCTTTATACAGAAGCCTTTTTCAACAAATGATCTTGCCAAAAAAATTCGGAAGGTACTGGATAATTAGGCCCATGATCAGAGTTAAATCTGCCCTGATCTGCTTGAACATACTTTTTCTTTTTTTTACCCTGGGGGCCCATGCCGAAGAAGATCCGGAAGATATGGTCGATATTTTTGAGGCAGACGGTAAAATCATTGCTGTTATTGAAGGAAGAAATACCCAGCCCCTGATGCTCCGGTCCAGGGAAATCCTCCTGCAGAGCATGGCTGATGGCTACCTGGGGGGCGTTTTAACAAATCACCGGTTTTTGGTTATTTCCACTTCGTCCGGCGGCTGGCAGGCGCTGGCTTTAAGAAAAGGTGAGTCTGAAAAAGCGGTTACAGCCCTGTCGCCCTGCCTGGCGTTGCTGGTCGGCAAAGACCGTGCCGTGGGCTTTGATGCCCGGAACGATCGGTTTATCGAGACCCGGCTGCACATTAAAGATAAATTGGTTACGGTGAAAATGGGGAAAAAGGTGGCGGTGGTGATTTTATCCGGCCATGCATATGGCCTGGCAGCCGGTGCTTCGGCTTTTGACGAAATTCGGCTTCGGAACAGGGAAACCACGGAATCGGTAAAAATAACATCAGGTAAAGCTATTCTCCAGACTTCCGACCGCCTGCTCTATTTTGACGCGTCCGGGGCAAGCTGGCGGGAATATCCACTCAATTAGAAAATGGGTAAGGCCGGACAAAACCCCAGGGCTGCAAGTCGCTTGCCTGGATGCCTCTCCGGCCGGTTCCATGGGCGATGACAGGTTTCAGGTATTACAGGGGCACCAGGCGAAACACCACTTCCACTTTTTTTTCGATCCTGATGAAGGGTTCCTCCCCCCCGGCTTTTGTCTCCTCTGCCTCAACCGGATGCACCAAAAGCACTTCCCCGATCCGGCTGTTCAGGGCTTGAGACATGGTTTGCGCCTTTTGCCTTGCATCCTTTACAGCCATGGCCAGGACTTCGGCCCTAAGCTGTGCCAACCGGGTATGGGACCATGCCAGATGCTCAACCTCGCTGCCGGGCCTGGATGAAAAAGAGTGAATCAGCCCCGGCAGTTTCGAAAACAGAGCCACCCGCACATACAACACACAAACAACCGCGCCGTCAAGGTTCGTATAGGGGCCGTCCATAGTGATATTCTTATCGCTGATGCTGAAATCACTTAACACCTTGAGGGCATTGTCCAGGTATTTTTGGCGGAGTTGTTCCGCAGCCTTTGCGTTATGGCCTTTACCGGTTATTTTCAGGGTCAAAACCGCATTGTCCGGACGAATCTGTGATGACCTCTGCCCCCATACCTTAATTCGGGGAACCCGGGGATCTGCAGAACACAGGGAGGCCATGCTCAAAAGCATCAGCACAACAATTTGCATCAAACGTTTCATTTATCATCCTCCTTTGCCGTGCCGGTGTCTGCAGCCTGTCTGCGTTTTGACCTGAATGCCGGCATTTTCAACCCCGGTGCGGCCTTGAAAACCGAATACCAGTCAAGTTTGCGGGTCAATCCCATGACCAGTGCCAGGATAATGAAGAGGCTGGATGTTCCCATGACAAGGGAATAACCTTCATGCTGTAAAATAATATAAAACAGGGCAAAAAAGCCGGAAAGCACCCCGCCCGTGATCAGGCTGGAACGGCTGCTGCCCAGAAAGGAACGGGCATACCAGGTGATCAGCATGACACAGGCCGCCGCTGAAAGCAGATAGGCTGGCAAAAAACCGATATGCTCGGAGAAAGAGATCAGCAGCAGGTAAAAAAGACTTAAACTAAAGCCCACCAGGAGGTATTGCATGGGATGAATTTTAAGGCGGTTAAGGATTTCAAACATGAAAAAGCATAAAAAAGTCAGGGTGATAATAAGCAGTGCATATTTCACGGATCTTTCGGACAGGGTGTAAAAATTGACCGGCTGGATCAATTGCACCCCGAACATGCCGTTGGTAAGACGGCAGGCCGCTTCCTGGGCGCCTTTTTGGGCACAACGCCATTGTCCGGGATAGTCCCGGCCAAACCCGGACACCTGCCATTGGGCTGTAAATCCTTTGGGGGTGACGGTTCGCGTGGCAGGCAGGTAATTGCCCTGGAAAGAGGGATGGGGCCAGGGGGAGGTGACGGCCACCGTTGTGGTGTCCGAGGCCGGGGCAAACCGGATCTCACTTGAGCCGTGAAGGGTGAAAACAATATTAAACCGGTTGATATCCTCAAATCCGCTGGATGCCGTATCTGATACGGTGTCCGGATCACGGTCCGGAAAAAGGCGGGCGGCCAGCCCGTATATGCCTGGTGCTGTTTTTTCCCCGGGGCGCAATGGTGCAGGATTGCCGTTCCACTGGAAGGCTGAAATCTGCTGGATGCCTTTGAGTTCATTTAATCCGATGGTCAGCGTGGCCTTGTCCCACAGGATCTGGTACGATTCAATATCCCAGGTTGAAAAATCAGGTCTGCCAAAGGTGCCGGACATGGAAATTTCAGCCCGGTACACAATGACTTCAAATATGCCCCGGTATCTTTTTTCCGGGGAGATACCGGCTGTAATGTCAAGGGTGTCGGACAAGAAACAGGCATACTGAAGGGTGCCCTG
Organism: Desulfobacterales bacterium; assembly: GCA_022361095.1. Lineage (GTDB taxonomy): Bacteria > Desulfobacterota > Desulfobacteria > Desulfobacterales > Desulfobacteraceae > Desulfobacter. Next base: position 3,712 of record JAKSBO010000770.1, read on the forward strand.
GCCGTCATAATACGGGATGGTCAGCACAGGCCCGGTAATCCCCTGGGAACGGCCCCAGGTGGATGCGATCTGCATGTGTGCCTCGTCGTTGCGGCTGCTTCGTTCTTCAATGGTGTCACTGATAAATCCCAGCGGAATGTTCAGCAAAACGATCAGAAGACCGATCATACCCGTTTTTTTGATGAATGATGATCCCAAAATTTTTCTCCTTTTCTAATGTAGTCAACACGTATAAACCCACGGAATTGATCCAAACATGGATACATGCTAAGACTTCACTGTGAACGCTATAGGGATTCAATGTGAAAAAAACGTGAACTCTTTTTAAAATGAAACATATCCTCATCGTTGAAGACGAACCGTCTATTGTTGAAAACATCCGGTATGCCCTTGAAACCGAAGGCTTTTCCACATCCTGGCACAGCCAGGGGAAAAAGGCCCTTGAACGGCTTGAACAAGGTGGCGTGGACCTGGTTGTCCTGGACATCGGCCTGCCCGATGTAAACGGTATGGAACTTTGCAAACAGATCCGTTCTGGGTCCCTGGTACCGGTTATTTTCTTAACGGCAAGGTCGGACGAGATCGAACGGGTGGTGGGCCTTGAGATCGGGGCGGACGATTATATGGTCAAGCCGTTCAGCCCAAGGGAACTGTCTGCACGGGTCAAGGCGGTGCTGCGCAGGTATGATGGGGCGTCCGGCAGCCGGACCGCCCAAAGCCCGGGGCCGGGATTTGAGCTGGACCAAGCCCGGTGCCGGATCTCTTTTAACGGCAAGGTGCTGGATCTGCCCCGGTATGAATTTAAAATCCTCTCCCTTTTTATCCGTCATCCGGGCAGGGTCTATTCCAGGGAAATGCTCATGGACCTGGTATGGGATGATCCTGAAATGAGCACGGACCGGGCCGTGGATGCCCATATTAAAAATTTGCGGGCCAAACTGCGCCGGGTAGCCCCCCACAAAGATCACATTAAAACCCACAGGGGTATGGGGTATTCCCTGAAAGAAGCACCATGAGGCTGAGAACCCGGCTGCTTATCACCTTTTGTCTTTTTTTCATCCCGGCGGTCTATTATCTGACGGCGGAATTTCAAAACAATCTGAAATACAGATACATGGAAGGTGTCGAGGAGTCCCTGGTGGATCAGGCAAGGATTCTTGCCGGCATGGTGGCAGCCAGGATGGAACAAAAAGAGTTTTCCCCGGCTGAGCTGGCCCGGATTTTTAATGGGGTCTACCGCCAGTCGTTTAATGCAATGGTCTATGATCTGTCCAAAACCGGTGTGGACACAAGGGTTTATATCACTGACCAACACGGTATCCTGATTTTTGACTCCCTGGAGCGTGATCCGCCCGGCACGGATTATTCCCGGTGGCGGGATGTGTTTTTAACCCTTCATGGCGAATACGGGGCCAGGTCCACCCAGGATGACCCCGGGCGGCCGGATCTGACCACCCTTTATGTGGCAGCGCCTGTGATGATCGGCGCACATATGGCCGGGGTTCTGGTTGTCGGCAAATCCACGGGAAATATCAACGATTTTTTAGAAAACGCCAAGGCCGTGGTGTTCAAACGTTCAATTGCTGCAGCCGTGCTGGCCCTGGTGCTGGCCGTCCTGGCCCTGTTTTTCATCACCCGGCCACTGGACCGGTTGAACCGGTATGTCAAAAACATCAGCAAAGGAGAAGATGAACAGCGCCCGTCCCTGGGCAGCAGCGACATTGCCGAAATGGGCAAGGCCTTTGAGAAAATCAGGGCCGATCTTGCGGCAAAGGAATATGTTGAATCTTATGTCCAGTCCCTGACCCATGAAATCAAAAGCCCTGTGGCCGCCATTGCAGGGGCTGCGGAACTGCTCCAGGAAGAAAATGTCCCCAAAGCACAGCAGCAGCGTTTCCTTGACAATATCAGCGCAGAAGCAAGCCGCATACAGACCCTGGTGGAACGTATGCTGCGATTAAGCGCCCTGGAACACCGTGAAAGTTTGGAAAAACCGGCACATATCAATCTCTGCGATCTGGTTAATGGAACCCTTCAACGATGCGGGCAGGAGATCAAAAACCGGGAAATCAGGATAACCACGGATTTTGAAAGGGAGTGTGAATGCATGGGCGACGCCTTTCTGATCAGCCAGGCGGTGATGAATCTGCTCCAAAACGCCATTGAGTTCAGTCCGTTGGGCGGCAGGGTCCATATTGCCTTAAAAACTGAGGGGAAATTCGTTCAGATTGCCGTTACGGACCAGGGGCCCGGTATTCCCGACTTTGCCGCAGATAAAATTTTCAACCGCTTTTTTTCAACCCAGCGTCCGGACACCCATAAAAAGAGTACGGGATTAGGCCTGAACTTTGTTATGGCGATTGCCCAGCTCCACGGCGGCTCCGTGACAGTGAAAAACAGATTCCGAGGGACAGGCACCCGAGCGGTCCTGTCTCTCCAACGTTAATCAAAACATGAATCAAACAAAATGATATTTTTTGGATGTACTTTTATATGAAAGAACCTATAAGTTTCTTTCATGTTTTGTTGTGGGACGAGCCTGGGTGCTGATAGGCCAGGTCGGCCCATGGCCGTTGTTCCAATAACGTTCATGAAATATTCGGGTATTATCCCAGAAAACAGGAATGCGCTAACAGCATAGGAGATTGGTATGGAACTACATTTTTATCCTGGGCAAAAACTGCTTGTAGTGAAAGAGGGCGGGGTAATTAAGAAGCGTGTAGAAGCTTGGGGAGGTCCAGATAGTCCGGGAAGTGACCCCCGTATGCAGGAAATTCCGACGACAGAGGGAATCTACGTTATACATGCCGTTCGTCCATATTCCACCCCATCATGGCCAATGTCTAGGATAAAATGGGGTACGACACTTAAGGACATGCCAAACAAAAAAGATGTTTGGTATAAATTGCCTGGTGGTAAATGGGGATCGGTCAAAAATGATATTGGCATAGGACGGGATGAAATAATTAATTACTACTATAGGCTTTATGCCAGACGAATGGTTCCGAAAATATGGGTATTTAACGACTTCGGTCCAGTGGCCGTACATTTTTTCAAGGATCTTAATAATAATTTGAAATTAGACAAAGACAAAGGAGAGAGACTCTCTGGTGAAATGATTCATACAACTCCAAAAAACGAAGCACAAGCGGCAACCGGGAAAGCTGTAAAGCTTATGCCGTCGCATGGATGTATTCATATAAAACCACAAGACAGAAATGCCCTGTTAGGAATGAACGCGTTTAAATCTGGAACAATTTTTGTTGTTCATAAGTACAGTGAGAAGATTAAATGAAAAATACAAGAAGAAGGTTAATGGTTTTGTCTGCTCTATTTTTTTGTGGAACAATTTTATTTACCAATCAATTGTTCGCAAAGTGTGATTCGACAATATATGCTGATGAGATATTTGCACTCAATGAAACCAAGGATACACAGCATCATGGGAAAATAATCGCATGGACATACAGTGGAAATATTTTTCTCTTGGATGAAAATTTATGTTTGATAAGGGAAATAAAAATACCGCACGTATCAATAAGCGATGTCAAACAACATGCAGGAAGTCTGTATGCAGTTGCCACAAAAACTGCAAAAAACAGTGAGATAGAAAGTGAGATTATCCAATATGATATTGCAAACGGAAAAAGGAAACAACGTTGGTCAGATCCTGAATATTATATTTGGTCTCTTTCAGTAGACGAGAATAAAGTTGTTGCCATCTCTTCCCAAGGAGATCTGCTTGGGTTGGGGGTGAACGGTTTCGAACCGGGCGATAAATACCAACGCAATTCTCATTATTTTCCTGTCAGTGGAGCTGAGCCCATAATTTGTACTGCGCCTAATTTAACAAAGCTTAACTGGAAAAGCGCGTCGTGTTATAGGAAGGGAAAATTTGCCTGGAGAACAGATGGTGGCTGGCGGAATATGAGCCCCCCATTTCTTTGTCATAATTACCTCATAGAAAAAAATGTTGAATCAGGAGAGAATGAAGGTAATGTTGCTGTAATTAATATATCAAACGGGCATAAGATTATAGCATATAAGGCAAACGATATTTCCGCCCTGACTTGTATCGATACGGGTATTGCTTATGCGTCAGAATCATTGATCGTTATTCATAATTTGCCGGATTTAAAGAAAATATACACGGTGCCCACTGACAGCAACGCGATTAACGCCATTGCTAAAATTGGAAATTTGATGTTTTACGTGGATGATATGAGAAAAATACACAAGTGCATTCTTAAGGATTAAAATTAAAAGCATCAAAGGGCAGATCATCCATGGGAAAAGAGGTAAAGGGGCACATTTTTAGAACGGCCGTTTTTTTGTGTACATTGGCGGCAGGGCTTTGGGGGGCATCGTTGTGCCCCGCCGGGACCCTGATGGACCGAATTGAAAGCACAGGCCGGCTTCGGGTGGGGTTCCAGGAAGATGTGGCGCCCTTTGCATGGTTTGAGGCAGGGGTACCCCGGGGCTTTTCCGTTGAGATGGCCAATATCCTTGTCTCCTTTTTGTCCAAACGCTTTGAAAAGAAAATTTTGCTGGAACCGGTCCGGCTTAAGGCAGACCAGCGCATCCCCATGCTCTTGGATCAGAGGATAGACATTGAAATGGGGGCCTCCACCCAGACCTTTGACCGGGATCTTAAGGTTGATTTCAGTCTGGTTTACTATGCCTCTGAAACCACTTTCCTTGTGCCGAAGGCCCCGGGTATCAAA
>JAKSBO010000447.1 GCA_022361095.1 Desulfobacterales bacterium
ACAGGCTAGCGTTCTAACCAACTGAACTACACCCCCGTGATTATTTATAGTGGGCAATACAGCGATTAAACCTTGCAAAGGTTACGCTCTATCACTGAGTTATCCACCCTAGGGAGTAATCTTTTACCGGATGGCCGTTTCATTGTCAACTAAAAAAGGCTGTGATAGGCTATCTATGGATCAGTAAACTGAGGTCGTGCGTCATTTTAAGAACTTGTAGGTCGGCCCAATGCTATGGACTTTTAATTGGCCGGGCTTATAAGGTAAAAGATTTTTTCAACATAAGCCCGGACGGGGAGCGCTGACGGGATTCCCTTGCCATCTGAGAAAAGATTTCCTAAGATACAATAAATAAACGAAAATTCAATTAAGGTAATATGCCGGAGGCCCTATGGACAGGCTGCCGGAGGACATAAAAAGCAAGAACGGCGGCCTGCAACAGTCCGCGTTTCCCACGGGGGAGGCCATTGCGGTGTTTAATCCGCCTGGTCCTGTGGAGCCATATAATGCCCATCATTCGGATCCGGCTTTGAAGCACTGGGTAAGGGCCTTTGGCGGTGATTGGCATCGGGTGCGCTTTCTGGGTATGGCGAAAACGTTGGCAGCAGCCTGCACGAGGCGGGATTCGCGGCCAATAAACCCAGGCCCGAGTTAAATCCCACGACCGCTTCGGAAAATGAATTGATCAGGTGGATTATCATCCCGCATACCATCTTATGGTTCGGCCATTGCCTGGCAGGCATCTGCCCTGGCTAATTGGGTGATCCGGTGGTGGCCCGGGCATTTGTGGCGTTCCGGGGTATCCGGCCCCGGGCTCAGTATTACGGAACCCTGCCCGAAGGGATAGACAGCGATTATCTGATACAGCGGGTGTTCCATTCAACAGGTCTTTAGTTAAACCGGTCTAAGCAATAAAGCGCTTAGAGAATATGTGTTTTATTGCCCAAATAATACATCACTTTTATTTTAGAGAAGGAGTAAGCATGCTCAATTTTGAACTTTCTGATGCCCAGAAAAAGCTGCAGGAAAAAGCCCGTGAATTTGCACTCAAACATGTCTTGCCCGAAGCCTGGTCTGCTGATGAGAATGACACCCTGCCGTTACATGTCCTGGAAAAAGCGTTTCATGAAGAACTGATGAATTCGGATATTCCGGTGGAGTACGGCGGTAAGGGGTATGGTCTGGTTGAAGGGGCCATTATTACAGAGGAGATTTCCGCTGCTTGCCCCGGGATCGCCACGTCATTGTTTGATAACAGCCTGGGGCTGGAGCCAATTATATTGTCGGGCAACACAGAAGCAAAGCAAAAATATCTTACCCAGGCAGCCAATGATTTTAAACTGATTTGCTTTGCCACATCCGAAGCCACCATGGGATCTGATGTCTCTTCCATCCGTTGCCGGGCGAAAAAAGATGGCGATGATTATATCCTGAACGGTACAAAATTCTGGATTACCAATGCCGGGGTTGCTGATTTTATAACTGTGTTTGCCACAGTGGACCCTGAGGCCAGCCACAAAGGCATTTGCGCTTTTGTGGTTGAAAAGCAGTGGGACGGCGTATCGACCGGCCAGCCGATTCCTAAATTAGGGCAGAGAAGTTCAAATACCGCAGCCATTGCATTTAAAAATGTCCGGGTGCCAAAGGAAAATGTTCTGGCTGAACCGGGAAAAGGATTTATCCTGGCCATGCAGACATTTTCCAGAACCCGGGGCATTATCGGTGCGTTTGCTGTGGGGGCTGCCCGGTCGGCCATGGAGTTTGCCATATCCTATGCAAAAAAACGAAAAGCATTTGGTTCACCGCTATCCGGTTTCCAAGCCTTGCAGTTTAAGATTGCCGA
>JAKSBO010000488.1 GCA_022361095.1 Desulfobacterales bacterium
AAGATGTTTTTTAAAATCATAGATACCATCAGTGAAACCACAGGCCGGCTGATCTCCTGTCTGGTCATCATACTGACCCTGATTTTAAGTTATGAGATCGTGGCCCGTTATGTATTTGGTGCCCCCACCAAATGGGTATTTGACACAAGCTATATGCTTGGCGGCACCTTTTTTCTTATGGGTGAGGCATTCACCTTGAAGCGCAAACAGCATGTGCGCATTGACATCCTCTACGGACGGTTTTCCAAAAGAGCCCGGGCCGCCATTGATGTTTTTTTCTATCTGGTGCTGTTCCTGCCTTTGTGGATCGGTATTTTGTATGCATTGATTCCCTACGTGGCATTTTCCTGGGAAATGGGTGAAAAATCCATGCAGGGATACTGGCAGCCGGTGATCTACCCGTTTAAAACGGTGATGCCCATCGGCGTGGGACTCTTTTTGCTCCAGGGCATTGCGGAGTTCTGCCGCAGCCTCCTGACCCTAATCAAGGGCGAAGATGCCTTAAGCCGGGCCAAGGAGGCATAACCCATGGATGCATTCATGACACCTGAAATTCTGGTTCTTCTGATGTTCGGCACCCTGTTTGCCGGCATCTTTTTAGGGTTCCCCACCGCCTTTGTCCTGGGGGGCGTGGCCATGCTCTTCGGTTTTGTGGACATGGGGCCCGATATTTTCGGGCTGTTCATCACCCGCCTGTTTGGTTTGATGAAAAACTATACGCTCCTGGCGGTCCCCCTGTTTTTATTCATGGGGGTATTTATGGAAAAATCCGGGGTGGCCCAGCGGCTGTTCCAGGCCATGCACCTTTTATGGGGCGGCATGCGCGGCGGCCTTGGTATCAGCACCATTGCCATCTCTGCGTTGTTTGCAGCCGCCACAGGCGTGGTCGGGGCATCCGAAGTCACCATCGGGCTGATGGCCCTGCCGGCTATGTTCTCCAAATCCTATGATAAATCCCTGGCCTGCGGCAGTGTGTGTGCTGGCGGCACATTGGGCATTCTGATTCCGCCCAGCATCATGATCATCCTTTACGGACCCATTGCACGGATTTCGGTGGGCAAGCTTTTCCTGGGCACCCTGGTGCCGGGCATCCTCCTGGCTGTGCTCTATATGCTTTACATCGCCATCCGATGCTATTTCAGGCCCCAGGACGGACCACCCATGCCCAAGGAAGAGCGTAATGTGCCGGTGTCCGGAAAACTGTGGCTTTTGACCACTTCGGTGCTGCCCCCGGCCATGCTGATTTTTGCGGTGCTGGGATCCATATTTTTCGGCATTGCCGCAGTCACCGAAGCCGCTGCGGTGGGTGTTGTGGCAAGTATCATCCTGGCCGCCTGTTACCGGCAGCTTACCTATACCACCTTAAAAGAGGCCTGTATCCAGACGTTGACCATCACCTCAATGATCCTGATGATCGCCATTGGTGCGGCATTCTTCTCTTCGGTCTTTGTGGCTTTGGGTGGAGATGATGTGATCTCAAGTCTGTTTTTGAACCTGCCCTTCGGTAAATGGGGTATTTTGATCACCATCATGCTGCTGCTGGTGGTGGTGGGCATGTTCATCGACTGGATGGGGATTGTCTTCATTATCGTGCCGCTGATCTCCCCCATCGGCCTGGAGCTGGGATTTGACCCCATCTGGTTTGCCGTCATGGTTATGGTAAACCTGCAGATCTCCTTTCTGACGCCGCCGTTTGCCTATTCCATTTTCTACCTGAAAGGGATCACGCCGCCGGATGTAAAAACAACGGATATTTACAAAGGCGTGCTGCCCTTTGTGGGGCTTCAGATCCTTGCCCTGCTTTTATGTGCGGCATTTCCTTTTTTGATCACCTGGCTGCCTGCCCACCTGATTAATTAGAATTTAAAAAAGATAAGCAGGCCAACTAAATTAGATATTTAAGGATTTATTAAATGGCACATGCAACTTTATTTATCCAGTGCATTGTGGACGGCATGTATCCGGAAGTGGGGGAAGCCATGGTCCGGCTTTTTCAGCGCCTGGGCATCACCATGGATTACCCGGAAAACCAGACCTGCTGCGGCCAGCCCTCGTTCAACTCCGGATACCGCAAAGAAGCGGCTAAGGCAGCCAGGCACTATATTGAGACCTTTGAGAACAAAGGCACCATTGTCTGCCCGTCGGGCTCCTGTGTTGCCATGGTCCGCAACCACTATCCCGAATTGTTCGAAGACGAACCCGGATGGCGGAAAAGGGCCGAACATGTCGGCAAACGGACCTTTGAACTCACCGAGTACCTGGTGGATGTTTTAGGGATTAAAGATACCGGCGCCTATTTTAACGGCAAGGTGACCTACCACGACTCCTGTCATCTCAACCGCCACCTCGGGGTCGCATCCCAGCCCCGGGAGCTGATCGGCCGGGTGAACGGCTTAACCTTTGTTGAGATGAAAAATTCGGATAAATGCTGCGGGTTCGGCGGCGCATTTTCAACCAAGTACCCTGACATTTCCACAGCCATGGTCAAAGACAAAGTTCAAAATATTCTGGATTCAGGGGCGGATGCCGTGGTGGGCTGCGACATGGGGTGTCTGATGAATATCCAGGGGTATCTTCACCGCCATAATTATCCGGTTAAGGTGATGCACATTGCCCAGCTTCTGGCCGGTGAGAAAGGAGATGCCGCATGAGCGATGAGATTTTAACGGATAAATATGTTGAAAATGCAGTCAAGGCCATTCATGACAACTTCCTGCCCAAAGCGATGGAAAAAATGCAGTCCGGCCTGGCCAAAGCCACCCAGGCATCCTACCAAAATCTGGACGAGGGGCCTGAACTGCGTATGAGGGCCCACGACATCCGGGAAAAAACCATCAATAACCTGGATGTGGTCCTCACCCAACTGGCTGCCAAGGTGCGTGAAAACGGCGGCAAGGTCTATTTTGCCAAGACCGCCGACGAGGCTGTTAAGTATACCCTGGATGTGGCCAAACGGCACAATGTCAAACAGGTGGTGAAAGGCAAGTCCATGGTCTCCGAGGAGATCAGCCTTAACCCGGCTTTAGAGGCCCGGGGCATTGAGGTCAATGAGACCGATCTTGGCGAGTACATTATCCAGTTGGCCGGAGAAAAACCCTCCCACATTATTGCCCCTGCCATTCACAAGACAAGGGAGCAGGTGGGCCGGCTTTTTTCTGAAAAACTGGGCGTTGCCTATACCGACGATCCCCCCACGCTCACCCGGATCGCCAGAGAGGCCCTGCGCGACAAGTTCCTCCAGGCGGACATGGGCATCTCCGGGTGCAACCTTGCCTGTGCGGAAACCGGGCATATGACGGTGGTCTCCAACGAAGGCAATATCCGCATGTCCACCACACTGCCCAAGGTTCATGTGGCCATCATGGGCATGGAGCGGGTGGTGCCCAATCTGGAAGACCACGATATCCTTTTCCGGCTGCTCTCCCGGGGCGCTGCAGCCCAGAAGCTGGGCGGCTGCGTTTCCTACATCGGCGGTCCGGGCGGCCCTGATTTTCCCGACGGCCCCCGGGAGTTTCACCTGGTGATTCTGGACAACGGCAGAAGCCGGATTCTGGCGGACCCTAAATTCCGTGAAATTTTGTGCTGTATCCGCTGTTCTGCCTGCCTGAATGCCTGTCCCGTGTACGGAAAAATTGGCGGACATGCCTATGGTGCCACCTATTGCGGTCCCATCGGTGCCGTGCTCACCCCCCTGATGGTGGGCATGAACAAGGCAAAGGATCTGTGTCTGGGTGAGCCCCTGTGCGGTGCATGCCGGCAGGCCTGTTCCGTGAACATCAATCTGCCCCGTATGCTTTTGGAACTTCGGTACCGTCTGGCCTATGGGGATGATGACTGGCAGACCAGACAGGTCAGCCCCATGGAAAAGACCCTCCACCAGGCCTGGGCGTTTCTGGCAGGGCACCCCGCACTCTACCGCGCCTTTTTAAAAGCCGGTGCCGTGGGCCAGAAAATTTTTCCAAGGTCCAAGGGCATGATCCGCACGATGCCCGGCCCAGGTGCCGGATGGACCCGGGACAGGGACATCAAGCCCCTTGCCGATACCCCGTTCCGCGAGCGGTTTAAAATGCTTTCTACAAAAAAGTCTGATAGGGGATAAGATATGCCGAACCATACCAATGAGACCCAGTTTATTAATGATATCCGTGCCGCGTTAGGTATCCGTGCCGGTAACTCGGATTCACGGAAAAAAGAGATTTTTACAGATCCGGCACAACCGCCCCAAGCACAGAAAATACTGCTTGAAACCATTGGCGCGCGGCAGGACAACGACCAGATGGCCCTGCTTGACAGGCTGGCAAGGGAAGCGGTGCCCTTGAACCTTAAGGTCATCCCCCTGAAAAATGAGGCTGAGGTTGCCAAAGCCATTGCTGATCTCGTGGCCGACACCGCCCCTGAGTGGGGAGACAAAAAAAGTGTTGTGCAGTGGGATCATCCCATGATCAAGAAACTGGCCCTTGAATCGACACTCAAAGACCGGAATGTGCCGGTGTATACGGCAGCCTTTGACGGCAGTGAGACGACGGACAATCAAAAAAAATTGAAACGGGAACAGATCCGGGAGCAGGTCATACAATCATATATCGGTGTGACATCCGCCGATTTTTGCCTGGCCGATACCGCCACCCTGGTGATGCGTTCCCGCCCGGCAGAGGCCCGTTCCGTTTCACTTCTGCCCTCCATCCACGTGGCTGTGATTAGAAAAGAGCAGATTCTGTCTGACATGAAAGAGCTTTATGCGTTGCTAAAATATGATCCCGACACAAGGGGAGAGGGGCTTCCCCACCACATGGTCATGATCTCCGGCCCCAGCAAGACCGCAGACATTGAGCTTGTGATGGTACACGGCGCCCATGGGCCCCGCGCCCTTTATCTCTACGTGATCACCGGCTGATAAGGGCTTTGAAAAATAAGGAATCCGTCCTCCCGCCAGTCTGGGGGCGGGTTCCTGGTAAGCTTATACAACCTGAACCTTCACGGAATTGAACTAATGTCACGGAAATCTATAATTTTAAGTGCTATCGTGCTTATGGGCTTATTTTTTGTTGCGGGATGGTTCAGCTACGATTGGATACTTCGCTTCGTGATCGTTAGAGCGGGGCAGCACATAACAGCTATCTCGCTGCAGGACGCATTCACTCACCGCCTGATGATGTCCCTGTCTTTATTGTCGGCGGGAGCAAGCATCGGATTCGGAACGTTGCTTTGCGGCCGGTTTTCATCGAGATTCAACTATGGACGCCGTTTGCTGATCCTGCTTCTGGTTTCAGTGGTTGCCGTCAGCGGCCGGACAGTTGTGCTGGTAAAAAAATTAGCCGCGCTTGCTAATAATTTTGCTGCACTGAACGTGAAGATTTTACCGAAAACGTCTATGCGGCTTTCCGAGGTTCCCTTATATGAAATTGGAATCTTTGGAAGTGCATGTGTCGTTGTAACGGCTGTTATTTTAGCAATATTCTTCTCTAATCAAAAGTCCTAACCCCCAATTTTCCAGTTTCCGGCAGATAGAAATAAGCCTGCCCGTGTTTTGAGAAAAACGAGCAGATCAACGGCAGCAGTGGTTTGATTCTTCAGTTGATCTGCGTAATTTTCAGCCGGATGTTACCAAAACTGCCGTAGGATAAAAAAGGCCCGGGAAAAATTGCATTTTATTATGGAAAGGTTTTTTGTTTATTTTTCAGACTTTTGTTGACAAAAAATGTTTTCCTGTCCTACTTAAATTCCCATCATGTGGAATCAAAGACTCGTGCATATGGAAAAGAACAAACGCATATGGGGGATTGCCGCCGTATGCCTGATCCTTTTGCTCTGCCTTGTTCTGGTGAGTGAATGGCCCGCCAAAACCAGCCGTTCTACAAGTGTTTACCCTGATGCACCAAAGAAAGAGATTGTCGGTGAACTTAAAATGACGGATTTCAGGGTTGGCCGTAGAAATTTTTCCCTTGCGGTTCAATCGCTTCGTGTTGAAAAGAAAAAAATGGGGTTCCTGGGCCTAGGGTTCATGAAAATAGCCATTCTGGAAGGCGTTGAGATAGATTGGTTTGAAAACGGAACACCGGGGCCGCAAAAAGAACCTGCCGGGCCGTCCGCACTTGAGGATGCTGATCGGCTTCTCAGCCAAGTAAATAAATTAAAACAGGTGCTGCCGGGTCATATCAAGGGCGTTGAATTGACCCGTGTCAAAATAAATTTTTTCAAAGATAAGAAAAAATTGTTCACGGCCAAAGCGGATAACGCGTTTGTCAGATCCGGCGGCCGGCTTGTTCTAAAAGGGCATGTCACAATGAAAGCAGGCAATGGCGAAACGCTGACCTGTGAAAAAGCCGTTTGGCAGATTGCCGAATGCCGCCTTGTCACTTCAAAGGCGTTCGAGCCGGATGACAAAACCCGAAGCCGCCGGGACCGGGTGCTTCAAACGAATCAAGGACTTGAAAACATTAATTTTTCAATTGAGGAGGGATAAATGAAGGCTTTTGGAATAAAAAAGATCTGGGCAGGATTTATCTATGCTTTTTGCGGTGCGATACTGGTTTTGAGCGGTTTTCCCGGTTCGGCCCAAGCCGCCGGCTCCTATGATTATAATTTAGACAATGATGTGGACGGACAAGATATTTTCGAATTTATCCAGGTCTTCAACGCCTC
>JAKSBO010000505.1 GCA_022361095.1 Desulfobacterales bacterium
TGCTGATTTTTCTTTTCCTTATTAATTTTAGTACAATTGCTATAGCTGGTAATGGTAGTGCGATTTTTCCACATTGGCGTATATACTCGTCAGGAGGACATTTCACTACTAGTTCTATTATGGTATCTAATATTAGCGATTCGGATGCGACAGAAACCGTTATACTTTATGATCAAGATGGGAATATCTTTCAAGATGATGGTAGTGACAATACTGGGTATATTTGGGTTGATAATCATGACGGTAATTATAATGACAATTTTTTGGGAGGGGCTGTAACTTATACGCTATCGAATCATAGTACATCAGACATTTATATTCGTCCAGATACAACAATTAAAATGCAGGGCTACGGTGTTATAAAATGGTCTAGCTCAACTGAAAACATAGTATCACTTATTGCAATTGGATTTGAAAACGATGTGCAAACCGACACAGATACAAAAAGTAAAGCACGGTATAGTATTGAAATTAATAATGGTATGCCGTTTTAAAACAATAGATAAAAAGAAGAGAGTGCTTATCTATCAATTCTCTATATGATTTGGATAAACAGTGAGGTTTGATCCATCATGTGAGTATAAAACCAAAGTTTCAATTCGGGATCATTACTAATTTAGTCAAGTAAAAAAAATTCTGAAGATGCCTTAATTCGTTGTGCGTTGGATAGGGAAGGTCCATTTTTTTCTTGACAATACTTATCATGGATGTCCCCAGATTTAATATATTCTATTAGATATTGGCTCAAAAACTCATACTTATAGATTCAAAATAAACAAGATCACTAATTTGAGGAGGAAAAATGAGAATTTTTTTAATCGCATTGACTTTTATGTTAGCTAATACTCAATTCCTATTAGCTATGAACTATAACGGCAATGTTTTGCCTGGATACATTAAAGGTGCACATATAGATTACATAGATAGCGGTATCGTTGCAATTACAACTGGTTATGGTGAATGTAACGGGAAATTTTGGCAGATAACAACCGAGGCTTATATTGAATTAAATGATACAGATGTCTTAAGTGGGGGAATTCCGTATGGTGAAGATTTTATATATATTTATATAGATTATTCTTCTGTAGATTGGAGTAATCCGTTAGTTATTGATGATACATCAACTACTGATGTTATCGGAAGCCTTACTGAACCAACATGGAGTGACCTAAAGCAAGGATGGTATAATGGAGATGATAGATGTATCGGGGTTATATGGACTCCTGTTGATAGTTGCACGATACAGTATTTTCGCAGGGCTAGTTCTAATAAATATCTTATTAATATAAAAAAAATCCAGGATAATGGTAACCCATCATCAACTTGGCAAGAGTGTGAAGAAACCGAAGAGAATTACACCCCTGTTAACACAACAGCAATTTTTATAACAGCAAATAATAGCGATTCTAATGAGCATGTAAGAATTAATGTTTGTACTTATGAAGAAACAGTTCAAAAGTTACAAGCTGCTGGATATACCGAAGGAGTTTTATCTGGTTGGTTATATGTTAATCGTAATTGGAGTAGAAAATTGAAGTGGTTAGGTTATAATGGCGATGATAGTTTTTTTGATATAAATATTTATGGATATGAAATTGAAAGATAAAATTTTTAATGCGCTGAGTGTATAATGTTCAGCGCATTACCAATAATATTAAAATTATACATTAGTCGGTGCTAAAACATTTCAGCACCGACTAACTTAAAAGGAGTTTAGAGATGAAAAACTTACTTATATTATTGTTTTTATTACTGTTAACTTTTAGTTCATCAAATACAGTTTATGCGGAATCTCACGGTAGCGCAATTATTCCTCCCATGCTTATTTACTCGGCTTCAGATAATAATTACTCATGGATACAGGTCATTCTTTCAAATATTACAAACGAAGCAGTTACCTGCTCATTTAAAGTATTTGGACATGACGGGGAAGATATTACAAATACATTTCTTCCTGCGGTTTATTCCGGGTCATATAATGACCATGGGAACTCTGAACCTTCATCTTCCTTTACGATTCCTGCAAACGGGAGCCGTCGCATTCAGTTGCAGGTAAAAACTCTTTGTTCCATTATCGCCCACGGCAGAGTTGAGTGGAGTAGTGACAACGAAAAGATGAATAAGGCGTTGGTTGGTACTTTGCAGCATCGCAATTTTGCATGTGGAGGTACTGGTACATCATTGGGCTTTGGAATTGGCTATATGCCCATTAATAATGGAATGCCCTTTTAATTTTGGAAATAGGGTTTAAAATTGGGTGCGGCTCTTTTGCAAATGAAAACGACTACCAAATCTATAATTTAAGATAGTTAAACTCATGATCAAAATAAAATCGTCCATCTACTTGTCTTTTAAGCCACCATTGGTCTAATTCCGGGGCATCAATTCCGGGGACAGGGCACATAATACTTCGTAACATAAAAAATACTTATAAATTCCATCCAGATACAGGAACCAGGCAAAGCAGACGGCATCCTAATTCAATGACAAGGCCTATGCGGTAATGATTGCCCAGGGCCTTTAATTGTTACCGGCTAAAATCCGGTCATACATTATGCCGAATAACAGCTCATAAGATTTGGTCTCAGGGTACTTCTCCCCAATTAATATGGTCTTTTGGAGAAGCATCTTGTGTTAAAACGCCAAGCTCCTTGGTCTGACCGCGATATATAGGTTTTTGCATTATGATCCCGCTGGCAATTTTCACAATTTTGAGTATGTAAAAATGTGCTATCAAGCTGGTTTTCCATGACGAAGGGGACTGATTGACTTAATAAACTGAATTTTATGCAATGAGTTTGTGCAACAGTAGGGTTTGAAAGGTTTCCAAAAGCAAAAAATCCCGGGAAGGCGTATCCTTCCGGGATCTCGTTTAAGATGGTGCCGAAGGGGAGATTCGAACTCCCACAAGCGTACGCTCGCTAGTCCCTGAAACTAGTGCGTCTACCAATTCCGCCACTTCGGCACACTCGCAATCGCTTTGTTGGCAACCCATTTAAAGATTGCTTAAAAGCAATGGTTGGGATATATATATGTGTTTGTTTGGTTTGTCAACAGTATTTTGTTTAAATTTTAAAGGACGACATGGAATTAATTGAAGATCTAAAGCAGATTAAAATCCCCTTCAAAAACGCTGTTGTTACCATTGGTAATTTTGACGGCGTGCACAAAGGTCATCAGGCCCTGTTGAGCCGGGTGATTGAAAGGGGTGCCCAGGCCGGCGGCACCAGCATAGCCATGACATTTGAACCGCATCCGCTCAGAGCATTGGGCCTTTCCAGCCCGCCTTTGATCACCCGGCGGGACCAGAAAATCGAACTTATCGAAGCATCAGGCATAGACGTACTGCTTTGCCTGCCCTTTGATAAAGCCTTTGCACAAATATCAGCCCATGAATTCATTGAAGATATTCTTATAAAAAAAATCGGTATGAAAACCATTGTTATCGGTCCGGACTATACCTTTGGAAAAAACAGGGGCGGCAATATCGAGCTTTTAAAAGCAAAGGGTGGAGAGCTTGGGTTTGAAACCATTGTATCTGACTGGATAAAGGGAGACGAAACCGACACCGAGCGCATTTCCAGTACACGTATCAGGAAACTTGTCATGGACGGACATGTGGACCGGGCAAAGCACTTTCTTGGGCGGTTTTACCAAATCAGGGGTAAAGTTATAAAGGGGCGTAAACGCGGCGGCAGCCAACTTGGATTTCCCACGGCCAATATAAAACTTCATGATGAACTGTGCCCCAAGTTCGGGGTCTATGCCATAACGGTTGAAACCATCCATGGCAGCTTCAAGGGTGTGGCCAATATTGGTTTTTCCCCGACCTTTGGAGATGACATGTTTACCATTGAAGTTCACATCCTTGATTTTAAAGAAGATATCTACGGTTCCCGGATACGCGTCAATATGGTGGAACGGCTCCGGGATGAAATAAAATTTGCAAATATTGAACAACTGTCCGACCAAATCAGAAAGGACATTGAAACGGCAAAGGAAATTTTAAAATAAATGGCTATTCTTGATATTGTCACGTTTCCCGAACCCTCCCTGAAAAAAGCATCCGCACCGGTTGAAACCATTGATGACGAGTTAAAGACCTTTATTGAGGATATGGGCCAGACCATGTTTCATGACTCGGGGGTAGGCCTTGCAGCCCCCCAGGTCGGGGTCAACCGCCGGGTGATTGTTTATAATCCCCATGCTGCAGAGGAACAGCAGGACCCTGAAGACAAAACCTTTACGGCACTGATTAACCCTGAAATCCTGTCAAAATCCGAAGAGACCTTTACGTCTGAACAAGAAGGGTGCTTAAGTGTTGTTGACTACAGGGCCGATGTCAAGCGGCATTCAAGCGTCACTGTAAGGGGCATGAATATTGACGGTGAAACCATTGAATTTGAAGCCCACGGTCTTATGTCCGTTATCATGCAGCATGAAATTGACCACCTTGACGGTATCCTGTTCATTGACAGAATTTCTGCATTGAAACGGGCTATGTATACAAAAAAACGGTTAAAACAATTGAAAAATACAAAATGAAAAATACCCGCATTGTTTTTATGGGAACCCCGGAATTCGCTGTTCCGGCGTTAAAAACCCTGGCAAAAGAGCCGGGGTTTGACATTTTACTGGCAGTGACCCAGCCGGACCGCCCCAAAGGCCGGGGAAAAAAGCTCAGCCCTTCCGCAGTCAAACAGGCCGCACTGGATCTGGGCATTGAGGTCTACCAGCCTGAAAAAATAAACACCCCAGAAGGAATAGAGCGCCTTTCCGGCCTTGCACCCGATTATTTTGTCGTGGTTGCATTTGGGCAGATCCTTTCACGGCAGGTGCTGGACATCCCCAAAACATATCCGATCAATATCCACGCATCCCTTTTGCCCAAATACCGTGGGGCAGCACCCATCCAGGCAGCTGTTCTAAACATGGATGAGCAGACCGGAGTGACCACCATGGTCATGGCTGAAAAAATGGATGCAGGGGATATTCTGCTGATGGAAACCACACCTGTGGACCCGGAAGAGACGGCATCAACGCTGCACGACAGATTGTCGCAAATCGGTGCAGACCTTATTATTAAAACCATCCGCGGCATTGACCAACAAAAAGTCACCCCGGTTCCCCAGGACCACTCTAAAGCAACCTATGTATCCATGCTTAAAAAGTCAGACGGCCGTATAAACTGGAACAGCAGCGCTAAGGCCATCTGCGCCCACATCAATGCCATGACCCCCTGGCCCGGCGCATTTACCGCAGTTGACGGAAAACGCCTTAAAATTTTTAAAGCTGTTGTTTCATCCGATCCCATGCAGACTACCGCCCTGCCCGGCACCGTCGTGAGCTGCAGCGATAAGGGATTGTTTGTTGCTGCGAGTGAAGGCGTTGTCCAGGTGCTTGAACTTATGGGTAATTCAGGAAAACGTCTTGATGCCGCCGCATTCCTTCGCGGAAATAAAATTGAACCACAGACCTGTTTCGAATGAACATGACCTCTGATCCACGTTATATGGCTTTTACCCTGATTGAGGCCGGGCAAAAGCCGACCCTGCCCCTTGACCGTGCCATTGAAGATGCGGCACAGCAGCTTGAACGCCTGAGCCAAAAGGATAAAGGGCTTTGCCATGCCATTGTGTTTGGGGTGTTCAGGCACAGGGGGCGCATTGATCAATTGATTGGCCATGGTTCCAAACTTGCCTTTGACCGCATTGACCCTAAAGTCAAAACCATATTGCGCATTGGGGTTTTCCAGATTGTTTTCCTGGACAGGGTTCCGGATTTTGCAGCCATTAATACCACGATCGAACTTGCAAAACCGGTCTGCGGCAAAAAGGCATCAGGTTTTATCAATGCTGTTTTGCGCAATATATCCAGATCGCACAAAGACATTGCCCTGCCCGGTTCCAATAAAAATTTCGCCGGGCACCTTGCGGCGGCCTTTTCCTTGCCGGCCTGGCTTGGCAAACGCTGGACGGCAAGGTACGGAAAAGAAAAGACATTGGCCCTTGGCAAGGCGTTAATGGAATTGCCACCGCTTACCCTCAGGATCAATCCGCGTAAAATAAGCCGTGACGCACTGATTGAAGCATTTGACCGTGCTGGAATCAATGCCCACCCCACACGGTTCAGCCCTCTGGGCCTTCAACTCCAGACATCCGGGATTGCCATCCCCGATCTGCCCGGATTTAATGAAGGTCTGTTCCAGGTTCAGGATGAGGCTGCCCAGCTCGCTGTTCAGCTTTTAGGCCCCAAGCCAGGCGAAAATAATCTGGATGCCTGTGCAGGCCTTGGCACCAAAACCTGCCACATGGCCCTTGAAATGGAAAACCAAGGCAGCATCACCGCCAATGATACCGGCGAAAGCAAAGCCGGGCGCTTAGACAGCGAAGCCGACCGCCTGGACATTGATATAATCGGCAATACCCACGTGGACATGACCCGGGCAGGATTCAAAGATTTTTCCGCCTATTTTGACCGGGTGCTTGTGGATGCCCCGTGTACGGGTTTGGGTGTTATTGCCAGAAACCCGGACAGCCGCTGGAAAAGAACATCAAAGGACATTATGCGCATGGCAGCCCTGCAGAAAAAAATCCTTAACGGCTCCGCCAATCTGGTGGCACCCGGCGGGGTGCTGGTCTACGCGGTCTGTTCCTGCGAACCCGAAGAGACAAACCAGGTAGTTGAACGGTTTTTAGAAAAAAGAAAAGATTTTTCCCCGGACCCTTTGGGATTTGAAGCGCACCTGCCGTTTTTCTGCAAATCCGGGGATAAGAGATTCAGCAAAACAACTTTCCCTGACCATCTTGACATGGACGGATTTTTCATGGCCAGGATGCGAAGAAAAAAATAGGAGACAATTATGACCCTGATCGCCCCCTCTATCCTGTCTGCCGACTTCACCCGTTTGGGAGAAGAGGTCAAGGCAGTTGAAAACGCCGGTGCAGACTGGATTCACATTGATGTTATGGACGGCCAGTTTGTACCCAACATCTCTTATGGCCCCATTGTTGTGGAGGCGTGCAAACGCGCCACAGACCTGGTACTGGACGTCCACTTGATGATTGAAACCCCGGATGCCAGGATTCCTGATTTTGCAAAAGCCGGGGCCGATTATATCAGCGTCCATGCCGAAGCATGTCCGCATTTGCACAGAAGTTTACAGCTCATAAAAAGTTTTGATGTAAAGGCAGGTGTTGCCTTGAACCCGGCCACCCCCTTATCTTCCATTGAATATGTCATCGACATGCTGGACTTTGTCCTGATCATGAGTGTTAATCCCGGATTCGGCGGCCAGAACTTCATTGCCTCCAGCTTGAATAAAATCACCGCACTGTCCAAAATGCTGTCAGATGCAGGCTCCAATGCCGTTATTCAGGTGGATGGCGGCGTAAACAAAGACACCATGGAAGCCGTTACAAGGGCCGGAGCCCATTGTTTTGTGGCCGGTTCCGCCATTTTTAACA
>JAKSBO010000756.1 GCA_022361095.1 Desulfobacterales bacterium
GAAGACTCCTGGCAAAGCGCATCCCGGTGGGAACGTGCCGTGGCGCACCTGGCCGTTGGCCAGCGTGCCGGTATGGCGGCCATCTATGCGGATCTGGTTCAAAAATTGCCGGAATTCGAGGGCATCACAAAACTCCTTGACCTGGGCGGCGGCCCCGGGCTTATAGGGGCAGAAATTCTTGATCGTCTTCCCGGGGCAAAGGGCGTGCTCCTGGAGTTGCCGGCCATTATCCCCCTGGCCAGGCAGGAACTTGAAAAACAAGGGGCTGCAGAACGGATTTCCTTTATTGCAGGCGACTATAATGACGTTGATTTGGGCCACGGCTATGACCTGATCTGGGCCAGTCATAACCTCTATTTTGTGAAAGACAGGCCTTCTTTTTTCCGGCGCATCAAAAACGCTTTGGCAGACAACGGTGTTTTTATCTGCGTGCACGAGGGATTGACCCATGAACAGACTGCACCGGCAAGTATTGTCTTAATGCGGCTCTCCAGTGCCCTGGAAAAGGAGGGGCAATATCTTTCCTTTGAAAAGGGAGAGATCGTTGCCGGTCTTAAACAGGCCGGATTCGGCAGGGTTGATTCAAAAATGATTGGGTTGCCTTCAGGAGAGTCAGAACTGGTGGTGGCCGGAGTAAAGGGCGTTTGAACCTTACCTCTCCTTTTGCCCGACAATCTGTTCAATGAAGACAAAAAAACGCTTTGGTTACAAGCGGATCATTTCACCGGGTTTGTCAGGGCCTGCAACATGCAGTGTCGTGGACAAGGGGTCAAGCGTTTTGGCCATCTCTGTGCATGCTTTTTCAGGACAATTGTTTTCTTCGCTTAGATGGGCAAGTACCACATGTTCCAGATCCTTATGATAGACCTGGGCCACCAGATCCCTTGCATCCTGGTTGGAAATATGCCCGGTTCGCGACTGGATACGTTGCTTCAAATACCAGGGATAGGGGCCGGCCATGAGCATTTCCGGATCATGGTTGGCTTCAATATACAGGGCATTGGCGCAACTTAAATGGGTTCGCACAAGGTTTGTGACCACCCCAAGATCCGTGGCAATGCCGATTTTTTTTCCCTGGTGCTGCAAGGTAAGGCCTGCAGGATCACGGGCATCGTGGCTGACGGAAAAGGGATTGACAGCCAGGGAACCGATGTCAAAGGCAGCCCCGCATTCAAAAAATTTAACCTGGTCAATTTTACCCAAGCCCTTGCAGGCGTTAAAGGTGTCGGCGGTGACATAGACAGGGATATTGAACCTGCGGCTCAACACCCCGGCCCCTTTGACGTGATCGGTGTGTTCGTGGGTGATGATGATGGCTTTCAGTTCATCCGGCGTGCGGCCTAGGGCCGCCATCCTGCGCTGGATCTCTATGCCTGAAAGCCCGGCATCAACAAGTACGGCAGTATCCGGTGTGGATACAAATACGGCATTCCCCTTGCTGCCGCTGGCAAGGGGACATAGGCAGAATGAACTATTTTCCCGCTTCTTCAGCATCTTTTTTAGCGGCTTTATAGGAAAGCTTGATTTTTCCGTCCCGGGTAATGTCCAGCACCTTGACCTTGATCACTTCGCCTTCTTTGACCACATCGGTGACTTTCTTAACCCGGTAGTCTGCCAGCTCCGAAATATGGACCAGGCCGTCGGTACCGGACTTGATGTTCACAAAGGCGCCAAAATCCGTGATTTTAACCACAGCCCCTTCGTAGATGGCACCGATCTCCGGATCCATGGCAATATCCTTAACCATGGCCACGGCCTTGGCGGAATCCTCTTCATTTTCAGCGGCAATTTTTACAATGCCGTCATCATCCACCTCGATGGTGGTGTTGGTGTCGGCCTGGAGCGCCCGGATCACCTTGCCGCCCGGGCCGATGATATCCCGAATCTTGTCTTTGTTTATCTGGACGGATACGATCTTGGGTGCATGGGGGGATATGTCCGCCCTTGACTTATCCAGGGTATCAAGCATTCTCTGCAGGATGTGCAAACGACCGCCATTGGCCTGATTCAAAGCGTCTTCCATAATCTGTTTGGACAATTCTTTGATTTTGATGTCCATCTGCAGCGCGGTAATGCCCTCTTTAGTGCCGGCAACCTTGAAATCCATATCACCAAAATGGTCTTCATCTCCAAGAATATCGGAAAGGACAACCGTATTGTTTTCATCAGAGACCAACCCCATGGCAATGCCGGATACCGGCGCTTTAATGGGTACACCGCCATCCATCAGAGCCAGGCATCCGGAACATACCGTTCCCATGGAAGAGGAGCCGTTGGATTCCGTGACTTCCCCTACCAGACGAATGGTATATTCAAATTCATCATGGGGTGGAATGACCCGGGCCAAGGCCCTGTGGGCTAAATTTCCATGCCCGACATCCCGGCGGGACGGTCCACCCGGACGTCTCACCTCGCCAACGGAATAGGGAGGGAAGTTGTAATGAAGCATAAATGCCCGGGTCTCATTATTGGATTCCAGGGTCTCCAGACGCTGCTCGTCCAGTCCGGAACCCAGGGTAAGTACACCCAGGACCTGTGTTTCACCCCGGGTAAACAACGCCGAACCATGGGGGCGGGGCAGGCAGCCCACATCGCAGGTAATCTGGCGGACCTCATCAAAGGCACGACCGTCAATACGTTTATTTTCCTTGAGCACAATATCTCTGGAGACTTTTTTAACGATTTTGCCGAAAACCTCTTTGATCTCTTTGATTTGTTCCGGATACTCGGACTCAAACCGGGCAACCGCCTCATCCTTGAGTGCACGCAAGGCATCCTGGCGCTCAATTTTTGTTTTGATCTGCACCGTTTCATGGACCCTGTCCCAGGCCCAGTCCTGAACCTTGGCGGCAAGCGCCTCATCCTTTTCCGGTGCAATGAATTCGCGTTTGGTCTTTCCGACGGTGCTTTTCAACTCTTCCTGCATGGCAATGGCAGGCTGCATGGCTTCGTGGCCAAAGAAAATGGCATCCAGCATATCCTTTTCAGATACGATGTCGGCGCCGCCTTCCACCATGACCACACCGGTCTTTGAGCCGGCAACGGTGAGGTCGATGTCGCTGACTTCCATCTGGGCCGGCGTGGGGTTGGCAATGAATTCACCGTCCACACGGCCGACTTTGATACCGGCAATGGGTCCGTCAAAGGGAATGTCGGAAATTTCCAGGGCGGTGGATGCGCCGATCATGGCCAGGATGCCGGGTTCACAAAGTTTGTCCGTGGACATGACCGTGGCAATGATCTGGGTTTCGTAATTGTAGTCGTCTCCGAACAAGGGACGGATGGGGCGGTCAATGAGACGTGCGTTCAGGGTCTCGTTTTTAGAAGGACGCCCGATTTCACGTCTGAAATAGTTGCCGGGGATTCTGCCGGC
>JAKSBO010000183.1 GCA_022361095.1 Desulfobacterales bacterium
CGGCGTCGGCGCGGCAGCGTTCACAATGGGTCATTTGGGGGAGGTATTTCCCCGCCTTTTTTCGGATCTCCTCCATGAGTGCTTCCGAGGGTTCTTCCAAATGGGCAAAGTTTGATTCGTTATTGGGGTAAAAGGGGATGCAGTTGAGGATATCCACCTTCAGTTCCGCCATTTTCCGGGCGATTGCTTCAATGTGGCCGTCATTGATACCCGGTACAACAACGGTATTGACTTTGGTGGTGATATTTTTTTCTTTAAGGCGGGCAATGGCTTCAAGTTGTTTTTCCAGCAGGACGTTAAAACCGGGTTTTGGCCCCAGCGTTCGTTTGCCGTGGCGGACAAATGCATAGAGTTGCGATCCGATTTCAGGATCAATGGCATTGACGGAGACGGTCACATGGCCGAAATTCATCCCGGCCAGCTCATCGATATACGGGCCGATACCAAAGCCGCTGGTGGCCGTGCAAAGAATCATCTCCGGGTATTGCTTTTGTACCAATCTAAAGGTCTCCATGGTTTCATCGGGATTGGCAAAGGGGTCACCCGGTCCGATAATTCCCACCACAGAAATATTTTCTACATTTTCAAGTATATATTTAAGATAGATCATCGCCTGACTCGGTTTCAGCACCGCACCGGTCACCCCGGGCCGGTTTTCGTCAAGGTTGTCGTGTTTTCGGTTGCAGAAATTGCATTGAATATTGCATCGTGGTGCAACGGGAAGGTGAACACGTCCGTAAACATCTTTCGCCTTGGCATTGAAACATGGGTGTTTGGATAGATCCATTTCTTTCTCCTGGGTGTTAAAATGTAAATTTACCGCCGGGCTCAACCCTATGCCCTGAAGTAATCATTCAACATCGTTACGGTTTATGATTGATAAGTAAGGCAATAAGAATGCCAGGCAAAAGGGAAAATTAAAAAGAGGGGGGATACTTCCGGGAATAAAAGGGGAAGGTGTTTGATTTTGTTAAGTGCTATGAGGTGGAAGATGGGGATTTGTATATTTATTTACAATAATGTAGTTAATGTGTTTACAAATTTGTATGTAGTTGGGCGGGGGATGCATCGGTGCGCATGGACTAAAATATAGTCTCCACGTTATCGGATAAAAACACTTTGTGAGTCATGTAATTTCAGGACTCTTTACCACTGTGAAGTATTGGTGGCACCTTGTCCCTGATATTGTTCCTAGGCATCGTTTGGGGTTGCAGGTAGATATTTTATCTGCATCTCCCCGCGCAACGGCCCCGGTAAGTTTAAGATCAAGACGTGCATTGGGAAATCGAATTTCAATTTGCCGGGAAAATGAGGGAACTTTTTTAATACATCCTGATGAGGTTCGTATTTCTAAAAATTAGGATAATTAATATTTAGTTTAACTAAATATTAATTTGACAAACAACCAGATGATGATATTTGTAAATGACATAGTGTCCGGACATGAACACGAATTAAGGAGGCTTGATGGAGAATAACGAAACACTGGGCAATGCACGCTTCATCTTTAATACCGGCAGAAAAGTTCACGATAATATCACCCGTATTATAACCGCTGTGGCCATGGAAAAGGGCAAGGCGTCTCAATTCGGAGAGTTGAGTTATCAACAGAAGAATATGATCATGATGATCCGTGTCCGTGAATGTGTCTCCGTCACCGAGCTGTCCGGGATATTGAACGTTTCTCCGCCATCGGTCTCTGCCATGGTCGATCGTTTGGTGGAGCGGGGACTGTTGATCCGTACCCATTCTGAAAAAGACCGGCGCAAAGTTGAGATCCGTGTGGCGCCTGCAGCGGTTGACGAAATCGCTTTGGTCGAGGAAAAATTATTGAACTCCTTCCTAGAGTTAACCCAGTTGCTTGGCCCGGAAATTACCAGCCAATGGTGCTCGGTTTTGCAACAAATCGAAAAGCTTATAGAAGAAGGTCTTTGGCCTTCCAAAAATTTGTTGAGTGAGGTGGCAAATGAATGAAAAACAAAACCCCAAACGCAAAAAAACTATAGCCTACGCGGCCGGATGTGCGCTAATCGTCCTTTTTGGTGCGGTGGGCATGATGGCACTGGCCAGCCTGAAAAAACCGCCAGTGGAGGCGCAAGCAGAAGAACGGGCCATTTCCGTCCGGGCCGCCACAGCAGGCCTTCAGGACTATCCGGTAACTATTACCGGGTACGGACAGGCCCGGTGCCTGACACAGGTCGCCATATCTTCCGAGGTGTCGGGCAGGGTGGTTGAAACCCACCCCCTGCTGAAGGTGGGGCAGGTCATTCCAAAGGGCGAGTCTTTGTTTCAAATTGACGTGTCCGATTATACGGCCAGGCTGCGTGAGGCCCGGGCCGGCGTGGCCCAGTGGAAAAACACGGTGGCTCGCCTTGAAAAGCAACTCTCCATTGACAGAAAGCGGCTGAAAACAATCCGGCGCAGCGCCGAACTGGCCAAATCCGAATTTCAGCGTGTCCGGGACCTTTTTGTTACCGATCAGGTGGGCACCCGAAGCGGTGTCGACCAGGAGGAACGTGCCTTCAACACCGCCTGGGATCAGGCCGATGCCATGGCCCAGACCGTAAGCCTTTATCCGTTGCAAATCCGGGAAGCCCAAAGTTCACTGCATTCCGCCCAGGCCCGGCTTACCATGGCGCAAACCAATCTTGCCCGGTGCCAGGTAAAAGCGCCTTTTGCCGCACGCCTCAAATCGGTCAATATAGAGACCGGTCAATATGTCGCACCGGGAACCCAGGTGCTGACGCTTGCCGATGATACCATACTGGAGATCCAGGTTCCCCTGGACAGCCGTGATGCCCGCAACTGGCTGCAGTTCGAGGAACCTGCAGTTAATTTGCAAACCACGGCCTGGTTCGGCAGGCTGAAACCGGTGGCATGCACCATCCGCTGGACCGAGGATAAAACCAGTGCCATATGGCACGGCACACTGAACCGCGTGGTTGAGTTCGACAACCAGACCCGCACCTTGACTGTGGCCGTGCGTATCAGTGCTGCAGATGCAGGAAACGGCACCAAAGGACTGCCCCTGGTGGACGGCATGTTCTGTGCTGTGGAAATTCCCGGCCGGATCATGAAAAATGTAATCCGTCTGCCCCGCCAGGCAGTGACATTTGACAATAAAGTTTTTCTGGCAGATGCGGATAACAGACTTAAAACCGTTTTGGTGGATGTGGTGCGCAGCCAGGGTAAATATGCATATATAAGCCGCGGCATCAAACCTGGTGACCGGGTGATTGTCACCCGGCTGATCGACCCGCTGGAAAACAGTCTGCTCACGTTTGCCGGCAAACCGGAAAAGGAGCCTGCCCCATGAAACAGACCCTTGCAGCCTTTGCCCGCAATACGGTATTTGCCAATATTGTGCTTGTGCTGATTTTTGCCGCAGGATTCATAGCCACAGCCAACATGATCCGTGAAACCTTTCCGGAGTTTTCCCTGGATATGATCACCATCTCCGTGCCTTATCCCGGAGCCGATCCGGAAGAGGTGGAGGAGGGGATCAGCCGCAAGATCGAAGAGGCCATTGAGGGTGTTGAAGGCATTAAGCAATACACGACCGAGTCATCCGAGGGGGTTGGGACCGCCAATATTGAGGTGCTCGAAAACTATGCCGTGGACGATGTGCTGGATAAAGTGCGTGCCAAGGTCGATGCCATTTCAACCTTTCCGGTGGATGCTGAAAAACCTGTGATCAGTGAGCTTTTGCTCAAGGACGTGGTCTCCCTGCTCTATTTGTCCGGGGATATGTCCGAAAGGCGTATCAAGGAGTGGTCCGAGCGTATAAAAGATGAAATTCAGCAATTGCCCGGCATTTCCCAGGTTGCTACCTTTGGCGCACGTGAGTATGAAATCGGCATTGAGGTGTCAGAGGAAAAGCTGCGGGAGTACGGATTGTCCCTTGATGATGTTTCCCGGGCTGTGAGTCAAAGCAGCCTCAATCTTGCCGGCGGAACCATCCGCACCAGTGAGGAGGAGATTCGCGTGCGCACCATGGGCCGCAAATATACCGGTGAACAGTTTGCCTCCATTGTGGTCCTGGCCCGCCCCCAGGGCGATGTGATCACCCTGGGCCGCCTGGCCGAAATAAATGACGGGTTTACCGAAGACCCCATCGCCGCCACCATAAACGGCGAAACCGCGGTGCTTGTGATCGTTTATAAAACCCCTGAAGAGGATGCCCTGAAAATTTCGGGGACCGTTAAAAAGTATATCGCCGGCAAACAGCTTCAGGTGCCCGAAGGCATGAATATTAAGATGCTTTACGACAATACCCAGATGCTGCGCGCGCGCATTGATCTGCTTCTCAAAAACGGCATCATCGGCCTTTGCATTGTCTTTTTGCTGCTGTGGTGTTTTTTGAACACCCGGCTCTCCTTCTGGGCCGGCATGGGCATTCCCATCTCCATTGCCGGCGCCCTGGTGATCCTATGGGGCCTGGGCGGCACCATCAACATGATTTCACTTTTCGGGCTGATCATGGTGCTTGGCATTGTTGTGGATGACGCCATTGTGGTCGGAGAGGCCATTTATGTGCACCGAAAGCAGGGAAAACCGGCCCTTCAGGCCGCCATAGACGGGGTCAGCGAAGTGGGGATGCCGGTGATGGCGGCTGTACTGACCACCATCGTAGCCTTCACACCGCTTTTTTACATCGGCGGTATTATGGGGAAATTCATTGCCATCATGCCCGTTGTAGTGATCGCCTGCCTGGTGGTCTCTTTGGTGGAGTGCCTGTTTCTGCTTCCGGCCCATCTGAGTCATCTGCCCGATCCCAATTCTTCCTCAACTAAAAAAAACCGGCTGATCATGGGGCTCTCCAAAGTCCAGGAAACCCTCTCCCGCCGGATGGAACACGTTGTGGATCGCATCTATCTTCCGTTTTTAAGCAAGGCCTTGCACTGGCGCTATATCTCCCTGGCAATTGCCATGGCCGTGATGCTGCTGACCATTGGCCTGCTCAAAGGCGGTATCCTTAAATTTGAGGTTTTTCCAAAGATGGACGGTTTTATTATGACCGCCACAACACAGTTTCCCAGCGGTACGCCGCCGGATGTTACCAGGCAGGCCATTGCCCGGATTGAAGACGCTTTGATACGGCTGGAGAAAAAGTATGTTACGCGCAGCGGCGCTCCCTTGGTCAAGGATCGCCTGACACTGGTGGGCCAGACCCTGGGTGATGTCTCTAATACCGGCCCCAACTATGGTTCCGTACAGGCGATTCTGCTGGATTCCGAGAGCCGGGGCATACATTCCGAAGACCTGATGGTAGCCTGGGAAAAGGAGATCGGTATTTTGCCCGGCATAGAATCTTTGATCATTTCAGGCATGGAGACCGGTCCGCCGGGTGATCCCATAGAAGTCTGGCTGCAGGGGTATGACATGGCGGTTATTCTGGCCGGGGCCGATGACCTTATGGCCCGGTTGCGAAAGTTCGACGGTGTCTATCAGGTCCGCAGCGACTTTTCACCGGGCAAAAACGAGGTGCGCCTGTCCCTGAAACCTGAAGCGAGAACCTTGGGGGTGACTGTGGAGGATCTTGCCCGCCAGGTCTATGCCGGTTATTACGGCCATGAAGCCCTCCGTCTGCAGCGTGGCCGTGACGATGTCCGCGTAAAAGTGCGGTACACGGCTGACGAGCGCAGCCGGTTTTCGGACCTGGAACAGGTGCGCATCCGTACTGACGGCGGCTTCGAAGTGCCGCTCATGTCCGTGGCAGACGTGAGTTTTGCCCCGGGGTTTTCGACCATTACCCGCACCAACGGCATGCGGCGGGTGGCGGTGAGCGCCGCTGTGGACACGAAAAAAGCCAATGCCAATGAAATATTTGCCGAATTGTCGGCAAACTATTTTCCTGAAATGAAACAACGCTATCCCGGCTTGTACGTGGCCTTGCAGGGTGAGAAAAAAAAGATGCGCGAATCATTCGGCAGTCTTCAAATCGGCTTTCCCCTGGCGGTTTTAGGCATTTTTATCATCATTGCCACCATGTTCCGCTCCTATGCCCAGCCCTTTGTGATATTGTTTACTGTGCCCTTTGGTATCATCGGGGCGGTCATCGGCCACCTGGTTCTAGGGTATGATCTGTCCATGATGAGCATGTTCGGCATGGTGGCCCTGACAGGGGTCGTGGTGAACGACGCCATCGTGCTCATTGAACGCATCAATGAAAATCTGGCAGAGAAAATGCCTTTTTTTGAGGCCATCCTTCAAGGGGGCATGCGGCGCTTCAGGGCCATTTTTCTGACCACATTGAGCACCGTGGGTGGTTTGACACCTTTGATCATGGAAACCGACTTCCAGGCAAAATTTTTAATTCCCATGGCACTTTCCATTGCCGCAGGTGTAGCGTTTGCCACAATTCTTACCCTGGTATTGATTCCAAGTCTTCTGGTCATCCTCAATGACCTGCGGCTGGCAGTGCACCGGCTTCGTTACGGCACCTGGCCCAAGCGTGTGGATGTGGAACCGGCCGCCGGCCGCCACCAACAGCCACTTAATCAAGAGAGCAATAAATCAGCGACCCGCGCAATCCATTCAGGAGAATTGAAATAAAATGAAAAAAATTATCCTGTTCATTTTGTTGGTCATCATTTGGTTTGGTCCGGTAGATGGCAGCTGTTCTGCGGCAGGCAACGGCAATGCAGAAACACATGCTGAGCCGCCCCGGCCATCCACTGAAAAGGGCAAGGCCGTTAATCTGGCTGAAATCAATACTCTGGACATGGAGACTGCCGTGGCCAAGGCCCTTTGCAGCAATCCGGGAATCCGGGCGGCAAAACAGCGGATTCATCAGGCCAAGGCAAGGATGGACCAGGCCCGGTCCACCTATTGGCCGCGGCTGGACACCGGCGTCTCCGGAAGATGGGCAAAGCTGTCCGGCAACGCATATGACGAAAATTTAACCACAGCCCGTTTTTTCAACCCAAATGCCACCATTGATGATCCTGAAACGTATTATAAAGCAGACCTGACAGCCACCTGGACCCTTTTTGACGGATTTGAACGCAAATTTTCCAATCTTGAGGCCCTTTACGGGAAAAGTGTGGAGAGCCAGGGCGTGAAGGATGCCCAACGCCTGCTGGTTTCCGCTGTGGCCCAATCTTATTTTTCCGCCCAGCTGGCCCTGGAGAACATCGCCATTGAAAAGGCGGACGAGGCTTTTAATCAGCGTCAATTACAGGAGGCCCGGGCCCGTTACCGCATGGGAACCGGTTCTTTGAGTGATGTACTTAACTTCCAGGTCAGGGGAAATCAGGCCAAAACCGCCCGTATCAACCAGGAGTATGAATATGATACAGCCTTGTCCGGCCTGGCAGCCCTTTTAGGGCTTCCCCAGGCCCTGTTTCCCGGCCATCTCCATCTGGCAAGGCTGGCCCCTGAAACAAAAACGGAGCTTTCCACCCCTTGTGTGGAACAATTAATTGCCCGGGCCTTTGACTTACGGCCCGACATCCAGAAGACGCGCTGGCAGATCAAGCAGACCACAGCCCGGATCAGGATCGCCCAGGCAGACTACTACCCTTCGGTGGTGGTGAGCGGCAGTATGGAGGGCGAACGAACCGATGACATGCACTTTGGCGGCAACGATTTCGGAAAAAGTATCCAGGTGGGCCTTTCCTACAATCTTTTTTCAGGGGGGGCCACCAAAGCCAAGGTGCGCGAGGCGAGCCACCGGAAAAAGGAACTTGAAAAACAATTGGAGGAGATGATTCTTTCCGTGTCTGCCGATATCAGAGCTTCGGCAGGCCTGGTGGCCACGGCCCAGACCCAGGTGGCCCTGCAACGGCAAAACGTTGATCTGGTGCAGCGGACACGCGATCTGGTGGAAAAGGAGTACAATGCAGGACAAGGTTCCCTGGTACGCCTTAACGAGGCCCAGAAAGATTTAACCGCAGCCCGGGGGGCTCTGGCCTTATCTCTGGTGGCCCTGCGTCAGGCATGGGTGCAGCTGCAGACCCGGACTGGTACTGTTTTGGCAACGTATGGCGTGCTTTGAACCACATTTTTACGCGTGCCCCGCCGCCGGCCGGGGTGGTATCAAAGGTATTGTCATTGCTGTAATTTCCGGGAACATGATGCTCAGATGTTTGAAAATGGTCTCATGCCCCGGAATTGCCGATTTTGAGATTAAGGATAAAGACGTGCCAAAAATTCGACAACACAAGCCGGTTTTTCACTGCCTTCAATATCAACGGTAATCAGATAACAGATCTGGATACCGCCTTTGACCTCGTCTACTTGATGAATTGTCGTTCTTGCCCGGATTTTGGACCCGGCTTTCACCGCAGAGGGGAAGCGAAGGCGGTTAAGGCCGTAGTTCACCCGGTACTTCATCCCGGGATAATTTTTCTGGAAAAAATCAGGATGATTGCTTTCAGTTAAATAAGGCAATAAAGACAATGTCAAATACCCGTGGGCAATTGTGGATTTATAAGGCGACTCTTTTTGGGCGCGCTCAACATCTGTATGAATCCATTGCACGTCACCGGTAACGGCCGCAAAATCATTAATTCGTTTCTGGTCAATCTCAAGCCAGGGGCCCTCATGAATCTGCTGACCAATCTGCGGCGTAAGAAAGTTTAAAAATTCCTGACATTTTTTCTCATCACTCATAGTTTTGCTCTCTTTGGTTTAATATTGTTTGAAAATACCCGCACGGCGTCTACGCCTGGTGAATTTACGGTTTTTGTTCTGACACAAGTTAATAATTTGAAAAAGTGTCCAGATGGGGTATAGTCCTGCCCCACAAGGAAAATATATTAATTTTACGGGTATTTCACCCTAATAAAAAATAAAAGGCATGATTTTATGGATTTTAACCCCTGCATGAAACACCAGGTGGTCAGGAAAACGGTGCGGGAGTTTGCTGAAAACGAGATCGGACCCCATGCCGCAAGCCTGGACAGGGAAGGGCGCTTCCCCTCTGAAATTATAGAAAAGATGGGGCCTTTGAACTATTTCGGCCTCCAGGTGCCGCCCGCTTTAGGCGGTGCCGGTCTTGACACCATCTCCTATGCCGTTGTGATCGAGGAATTGTCCAGGGTTTGCGCCGCCATCGGGCTTTGTGTCTCTGTTCACAACAGCGTGGGGGTGTATCCCATTTTAAAGTTCGGCACCGATGAGCAGATCAACCGTTTTGTTCCGGACATGGCTGCCGGAAAGCATATTGGCGCCTTCTGCCTGACCGAAGCCAATGCCGGCTCCGATGCCGGCGGCGTGGAGACCACGGCAAAACAAACCGGCGACGGCTACACCGTCAACGGCACCAAGATCTTTGTGACCAACGGCGGGGTCTGTGATGTGGTTCTGGTCTTTGCCGTGGATGCGGCAAGCCGGGGGCCGTCCCGCCCCAATGTCTTTATTGTGGAAAAGAGCTGTCCCGGATTCAGTGTGGGTGAAATAGAGGATCTGTGCGGCATGCGGGCCAATCCGGTTTCCTCCTTGTTTTTTGAGGATTGCCGGATACCTGAAACCAATCTTTTGGGCAAACCGGGCCACGGCCTGAAAATCGGTCTGACTGCCCTGGACACCGGCCGCATCGGTATTGCGGCCCAGGCATTGGGTATTGCCCAGGCCGCATTTGAGGCGGCATTGAGTTATGCCAAGGAGCGCCGGCAGTTCAACAGCCCTTTGACAAAATTTCAGACCATCCAGAACTATCTGGCAGATATGGCCACATCCATTGAAGCCTCACGCCTGCTTTTGTACCGGGCAGCGGCCGCCAAGGATAAGGGTGAAGATTTCAGCGCCCAGTCGGCCATGGCCAAACTCTCCTGCAGTGCCACGGCCCGCACGGTGACGGATCTGGCCGTCCAGATCCACGGCGGATACGGATACTCCAGGGAATATGATGTGGAACGATATTTCAGGGAAGCCAAGGTGACCCAGATTTACGAGGGGACCAGCGAAGTGCAGAAAATGGTCATCGCAAGGCATCTGATTACCCGGCCCAGTTAAGGAATCAGTCAAGAAGCAGCTAAGGAAGAAGGCAAATATATGGAAAATAACGCGCTTGATATCATTGTATGCATCAAACAGGTGCCCATGGTGTCCGAACTGCCCTGGAATGCTAAAACCGGTACACTGAAACGCGAACTTGCCCAGGGCATGATGGACCCGGCCTCACGTCTTGCTCTGGAAGCCGGACTCCGCCTGAAAAGGGCAGGGCAGCGGGATGAGCACAGCATCCGGGTGACCGCATTGACCATGGGACCGCCCATGGCCGAAGAGGTGCTCCACCAGGCTGTGGCCCTGGGTGCAGACCACGGGGTACTGCTCACGGACCGTAAAATGGCCGGAGCCGACACCAACGTTACCTCTTTTATCCTTGGGCGGTACATAAAGATGTTCAGGGCTGATACCGGTCTTGTTCTGTGCGGGGCCCAGACCAGTGACAGTGAGACGGCCCAGGTCGGTCCCCAGTTGGCCTGTGAACTGGACTGGCCGGCAATCGGCTGGGCATCGGATATCCGGCTGGCCCAAAAGACGGTTGTGGTCACCCGGCTGGTGGACGATTTCATGGAAACCCTGGAGATGGATCTGCCGGGCCTTGTCACCATAGACCTGGGCGCATTTGTTCCCCGTTATGCCGGGCTTGCCGGTGTGGCCCAGGCCTTTGCTTCCCCCCAAATTGATGTTGTGGATGCCCGGGGTCTTGAGCTGGACAGGGATTTCAATGCCCTTAAAGATTCGCCCACCCGTATTGTGGATGTGTTTTCGCCTGCCACCCAAAAAGAGAGCCGGGTGCTCAAGGGGGCGGCGAAAACGGTTGTGGATCAGTTGTTCACCGATTATGGAAAAATTATCAGTTCAGCCATGGGCAAGGATTTGAAAAAGAGATGAGGGGGCAAATGTCAAATAAATCAACCGGCAAAGATATCTGGGTGCTTGGGGACTACCGCAACTATTTTAAGAACCGGGTCACGCTTCAGATTCTGGCCAGGGCTAAGGCACTTGCCCAAAAGACGGGCGGACAGGTGTGCGGCGTGGTATTTGGCCATGATGTGGGCGGATATGCCGGCGAATATATCGCCCATGGCGCAGACCGGGTTTATGTGATTGATCATCCAAGGCTTAAATCCTACGGCATTGAGACCTTTACCAACTTGTTGATCCGGCTGGCCCGGGACATGCATCCGGATATCATCCTGATCGGTGCCACCCGGTTTGGCCAGGAGGTGGCACCCCGGGTGGCAAAACAACTGGATACCGGGCTGACCGCCGACTGCATTGATCTTGAGATTGACGATGAACAACGGCTTGTTCAGATTGCCCCATCTTTTGGGGGCAACCTCATTGCACGGATACTCACGCCAAAAGCCCGTCCCCAGATGGCAACGGTCCGGCCCGGCACCTTCCAGGAACTGCCCCATGATGATACGGCCCAGGGCGAGGTGATCTCCCTGGATCTGCCCGAAGATCTGCCTGCCGAGCGGATTCGCTGCACCCATTCGGAATACCGGCCTGCCAAAACCCTGGGCATTGAAAAGGCGGATATTGTCATCACCGGAGGCCGGGGCATGGGCTCCAAGGGAAAGTTTAAAAAATTGTTTGAACTGGCAGGGCTCCTCAACGCCGAGGTCGGGGCCACCCGACCTGTTGTCTATTCCAGGTGGGTGGACCACGAGGCCCTTGTGGGCCAGGCCGGCAAGCATATCCGGCCCAAGGTGCTGTTCTCCTTTGGTATCTCCGGGGCCATCCAGCATACGGCGGCACTCATGGATGCCGATTTCATTGTGGCCGTAAACAAAAATCCCGATGCCATGATGATGAAACTTGCGGATGTGGCCATTGTGGCCGATGCCAACCAGGTCTGCTCCGGGATTATCCGGGCTTTGAAAGAGAAAATAAGGGACTGATCTCCCAAGCAACCGGGGGGTTTAGCAAATACTAAAGGTGATGAACCTGTAAAAAGTCAAACCCATGGCTTTTTTATGGCCGTTTAATTTTTCCGAAACTCACGCTTTGCTTTTTTCACCACGGTCCGGTTTGCTGTTTTCAGCCGCTTTTCCGCATTTTTAATCAGATGCTCAAAAGCACTGCGCGTATCTTCACCTTTTTGCGCCTTCAGTTTGACGTAGCTGCCGTCACTTTGCATCTGCCAGGAACTGTGTCTGTCGTTGAGCTGGATATCAAGCATCTCCCGCAATAAGGCCTGCAGGCGTGGGGATTCCACAGGCGCGCAGACCTCAACCCGGCTCTCGAGGTTGCGCTTCATCAAATCTGCCGAAGAGATGAAATACTCTTCATTGCCGCCGTTTCGAAAATAAAAAATTCTTGAATGTTCCAAAAACCGGCCGACGATGGAGATCACGCGCACATTGTCAGACAGGCCTGGAATGCCCGGCCGCAGCCGGCAGGAATCCCGGACGATGAGATCAACATGAACACCGGCCTGGGAGGCTTTATACAATGCCCGTGTGATATCCTTGTCTTCAAGGGCGTTGGTTTTTAACTGAATGAGTCCTTGCTCGCCACCAGCCTGTAACTTGCCCTCCCGGCTGATTTTCTCCAGCAGCTTTTTTTTCAAAATATAGGGGCAGGGTAACAGCTTTTTGTAATTACGGGTAACCGTATACCCGGTGGTCAGATAATTAAATAGTTCCGTGAGATCGGAGCCGATAACCGAATCACAGGTGAACATACCCAGGTCGCTGTATCCCCGGGCAGTGCCCGCATGATAGTTTCCGGTGCCGATATGGGCGTAGCGGTGCAAACCGTCAAAATCCCTGCGGACAACAAATACAACTTTAGAGTGGGTTTTTAAGTCCACAACCCCGTATGTTACATGGATTCCCACCTCTTCCAGAAATCTGGCCCAGCGGATGTTGGCCGACTCGTCGAAACGCGCTTTGAGTTCCACAACCACGGCGACCTGCTTACCGTTCTGGGCTGCATCAATCAGGTATTGTATGACCCTGGATTGTTTGGCTGTCCGGTAAAGGGTCATCTTAACGGCCAGAACTTTGGGATCTGTACTGGCTTCTTTTATGAACCGCTCCACAGAGCTGTCAAAGGATTCATATGGATGCTGCAAAAGGATGGACCCTTTCTCCTTTATGATATGGAATATATTGGGGTCTTCTCCAATCAGTTCCGGGTGGTCCACGGGTTGATGAAGCCCAAAGCGCAATTCCTGCCGGTCAAGCTGGGCGATTTGCATCAGGTGCCGCTTGGCCATGATTCCCTCAACTTCAAAAAGGTCCTCTTCTTCATTGATATTGAGTTCTGCGGCCAGCATGCCCCGCAGGGCCGGACTCATCTCCGGGTTCACCTCAAGCCGCACGATCTCTGCAAATTTTCTGTCCCGGAGGGCGGATTCGATCATGGATAAAAGATCATTTGCCTGCTCCTGGTCCCGTTCAGTGATGGCATTTCTGGTCACCCGGAAAAAGTCGCACGATTCAATCACCATGCCCGGGAAAAGCAAGTCAAGGTTATTGGCAATAATATCTTCCAGGGGTACATATAAATCTTCTTGGCCGATCTTTATAAACCGTGAAGAGATTCCGGAGTCCACCGGCACCTTAATTCGGTTAAGATATGTATGCTCGTCATCGGGATAGCTGACCTTGGCCAAAAGATTCAAAGAGAGGTTGGATATAAAAGGAAACGGATGTGCCGGATCCATGCCCTGGGGTGTCAGGAGAGGATATACATTATCAAAAAAAAATGTGTTGGCGAATGTCTTCTGCGCTTTTGTCAACTGGTCGTAGCTGCTGATCACAATGCCCTCTTCAAGGAGCAGTGTTTTCAGCTCGACCTTCAACATCCGGCTTTGTTTTAAAATGTCCCGAACAACAACATTGCATTCGTTAATCTGCTCCAGGGGTGTCCGGCCGTCGACACTCAGCTTTTTGACGCCTGCACCGACCAGTTGTTTGAGACCGCCAATACGTTTCATGAAAAATTCATCAAGATTTGAACCGACAACCGAGAGAAAAAAGAACCGTTCCAGGAGGGGGTTGCGTGAATCCTGCGCCTCGTGGAGAACCCGGCGGTTGAATTCCAGCCAGGTCAACTCTCTGTTCAGGAACCATTCCGAAGATTTCAGGTCAAACGCCGCAGGGCTTTGCTGTTTGGCCGGAGCCGGCCCGCTTGCTATGGAATTTTTCTGTTCATCAAGGGACATGGTGTACTCCTGATCACTTTATCCAACGTTGCAAAATATTCCTGTTGCCGTTGTTCGTGTATTACTATTGTGCTGTAATCTCTTCTTCAAGCCAGTTGTCGATCCGGGTTCGGATCTGATCCCGGATCTGTTTCACCCGGATGATTTTTTCATCAAAAGACCCTTCAAGGGCAGAGGGGTCTTCAAAACCCCAATGCATTCGTTTACCCTTTCCAAGAAAGACCGGGCACTGTTCTGCAGAGGATTCATCACATACGGTGATGACATAATCAAATTCTACACCGGCATCCAGAAATTCGTTGACCGATTTGGTCCGGTTGCCTGAAATGTCAATGCCGTCCTGCTTCATTGCTTCAACAACGACTGAGTTCAGGTTTCCGGGTTCAAGGCCGGCGCTGAACACTTCAAATTTTTTTGAGCCGGCTTTTTTCAAATAAGCTTCCGCCATCTGGCTTCTGGCCGAATTATGAATGCAAACAAATAAAACGCTTTTTTTCATTTTGATATCCATTATAAATCTCCAAAAAAATATTGCCAGGACAGCACCAATAAAAGGTGCCGTCAGATAGATCCATAACGCTTGGGTGTTACCGGAAATCAGGGCCGGGCCTAGGGACCTTGCCGGATTCATGGATGCTCCCGTAAATGGACCGGCAAACATTGCCTCAAACGCAACGGTTCCCCCAATCGCAATGCCTGCCATCAATCCTTGTTCCTTGCTTCCCGTTGCAACATGGATAATGACAAACATTAAAATAAAGGTAAGAATTATCTCCAAACAAAATGTGTTGACCGGCGGGATGGATGGCAACGTCGCCCCCAAATCTGATCCGGGGAGATTAATAAACAGTTTCAGCAGCAGACTTGCAAAAATGCTGCCTGAAAACTGCGCTGCAAAATAAGGCAGGATTTGATTTTTATCGAACCTTCCGGCAACATAAAACGCCAGTGTGACGGCAGGATTTAAATGGGCCCCGGACTTTTCTCCCACGCTGTATATCATTGACATGACCACAAATCCAAAGACAAGCGCGATCCCGGTATGGGAGACGGCGCCCTGGGAAAAATTATTTGCCACGATCGCCCCGGTACCGGCAAAAACAAGCATAAATGTTGCTATGAATTCTGCAGAATATTTTCTGAAATTTTCCATATCGTTATTTTATAATAAAGTCTGTGTAAGTTGCTCAGATCTTTCAAACTTTGTTGTGGCTCAACCTCGGTGAAAGACCGGGTCGGCCATGGCCGTTATTATAATTATTTCAGTATACCATGCTGCCAATGAACATGAGCAATAATCTGGAGCGAATATATATTAAGAATATGAGGATTGTATTAGCAGGTTGATTTATGTCTTTCTAATATAAATCTAATAATTTGCAAACATAGGGAATTTAAGAATCAAGTTGGCTTTGCCCTTTTTTAAAACTAAAAGAAGA
The DNA here is from genome assembly GCA_022361095.1 of Desulfobacterales bacterium. Lineage (GTDB taxonomy): Bacteria > Desulfobacterota > Desulfobacteria > Desulfobacterales > Desulfobacteraceae > Desulfobacter. The sequence goes on from JAKSBO010000183.1 coordinate 15,574, forward strand.
GAG
>JAKSBO010000599.1 GCA_022361095.1 Desulfobacterales bacterium
CAAATCCTTTGCCCGGGTCTCTCCGATGGTGCCGTGTTCATTGAAAAGCTGGGCAAAGAAATTTTTGAATTCATCAAGTTCAATGGGGGCAAGGCTCAACGGTGTTGAGCTGTTCAGGCCCATACGGTCCCGAGCCCACAAGGTTAATATCATGCTCTTGTATGTGAGCACCCCAAAGGTGAAGGTGGACAGGTCTGTATCAAGGCTGTTAAGAAAATCATCCAGGCAGATAATTTCATCCAGCAGCCGACGGGTGGCCCGGATGTCGGCAAGGCTTGCAAAGTTGCGGTACAGAACCTTGTCGGCATAGTCGGCAAAAAACATGGGCCGCTGAATCATCAGCCCGCCGATGATACCCAGGTAGGCTTCTCCCAGAAAACTTAAAGGCAGGTTTTTTGTCCCGATAAAACTCGTTTCATACCATTTGTGTGCCATGGCCTGAATGCCTGCCCCTTCCCGGGCCCCGGTTCTGAAAATATCTTCAAGAAAATATTTTTTGATCAGGTCCGCGGCGGTTTCCACCTGGGTTTTGCTGTTGTCCATAAGGACTTCAAGGCCCAGGCTCAGGGTGGATATGGTTTTTTCCAGGGGCTTTTCAATGGATTCCCGGTTCCTGATTTTGATCCGGTCCGCACTGATCACCTTGTTGATCAGGGCGGCAAGCTCACTGTCAAGGCCCGGTAGCCCGCCCTGGCTGTTGAGTTGTGCCAAAGCTTTTGAAAACAGGTTGTCTCCGTCTAAAAACTGGGTGAAATACATGGGCGGCATGGGAATATCCGGATCAATGGCCTGGGGCGCTTTGGTGATCCGGGGTCTGGGGGGAAGATTTTTTCCGGCCATGGGTTGGTAAATACCAACCGCCTCATGGGGCGGAAAAAATCCTTTTTCCGCCAGCCTGATATTTTTTTGCCGGAACTGTTCTTCTTCCGTTTCGGCGGGCAAAAGGCTTGAGGTTTCAAGGAGCAGGCCATGGAGAACAGACAGGTCCATGGCGGCAAGGCTTTTTAACATCTGTTCGATCAATTCCGGTGCGTCATCGCCCAGGCCATCTTCCCGGGGGGCATCCTGGGGCAAAAGATCACCTTTCTCATTTTCATCCGTGCCGGATTTCCGGCCGGGAAACCTGAAATAAAATTTGTCGTCCAGGGTGATGTAATCGTCAAAATCCTCGGGCGGCGGTTCATCGTGTTCCCGGATAACCACATGCATTTTTTGTGACAGATAATACTCTATAAAATCGGGCTTTTCCATGATGGTCCAGCGCAAAAGCCGTTGGGGATCGGCTTTGAACAGCAGGGAAAACACCTGGGTCATCATATAAGGGTTAAGCCGGTCATCATCCCAGACCTCCACATCCAGAATGTACTCCCACTGGCTGGATTTGGCCAGGGCCAGTACAGGAATAAAATCGTGGACCCCGATTTTATGCATCAGATAGTACAAATCCTGATCCGGAAACGACTGGATCAGCGTGGCAGGGGAGGGGGCTTCCAAAATCTTGTCAAGGGCTTTGGCACCGTCGCTGACAAGGATGTCCCGGCGCATCTTCTGTAATTTTAACTCTCTTCTGGTTTGATTGGCCAGTTGATAATTGTCGTTCATATGGTGATCTTTTTGCTTAAACGGTTGTTTTTTGTTTACATATGCTGATGTACTGCCCCAAAGCAGGATCTTGGGCAAACGGGGTGAAATAGGTCAGGGCGTTGCGAAAATCACCGGTATTCATCAGGCATACCCCCATGCATACACACAGATCCTTGTCTTTGGGAAAACAGGCCAGCCCTTTGTCAAGAACCGCCATGGCCCTGGGGAAATTTTTCCGCCGCTGAAAAATCATGGCAAGTCCCTGGAAGGCCCGGGGGCAAGGGTAAACCGCCAGGGCCTTTTCAAATAGATTGATTGCCGTTTGTTCACTGTTCTTCACCCGTTTGTCCCGGGCATATTCGCCATGGGAAAAGGTCATGGCAAGCCGTGATAAAAAGTCTGCATACAAGGGGGCGGATGTATGCTCGGGATCAAAGGTAATACGGTTGACAAACGCGTCAAGGTGGTCAAAAA
>JAKSBO010000231.1 GCA_022361095.1 Desulfobacterales bacterium
ACCAGGTCAAGTCCTGCCTCCTCTGTTTCCATGACCACATCAATCATTGCAACGGAAAATCCCTGATCGTTTTTAAGGATTTGTTTTGCCTCGCCGACGGAGTAGGCGCTTGTTAATTCCAGTCTTTTTCCGTCAAAGCGAAATCCTTTGAGGGCGATACGGGTGATTTCATGGACATCGGGTTCGTCATCCACAATGAGCATTTTCCATGTTTTTTGATCCACGGCCCCTTCAATGTCCATGGTCCGGATGCCGGTCGCCGGATCATTGCCGCTGTCGGGGCTTTTCTTTTTTCCAATATTTTTTTTAGTTTTAGACCGGATCAGTTTCATGCTTTTTTACTCTCGTAATGGGAATCGTTATTAAAAACCGGGTGCCTTCGCCCTGCTTGCTGCTGCACTCAATGGTGCCATTCAAACGGGCGGTGACGATATTATGGCAGATATACATACCCAGGCCGGTGCCGCCCCTGGCCCGGAGCGTGGTGTAAAAAGGTTCAAAAATCCGGCCAAGGGTTTCGCCGGACATCCCTTTTCCGGTATCGGAATAACGTATGAGGACCTCTTTTCCTTTTTTTCGGATATCAATTAAAATTTTACCCTTGAGCCTGCCATTTTCAAATCCATGCAGGAGGCTGTTTTCAAACAGATTGGATATGACCTGGAAAATATCTCCCGGATTGCCATAGAGGTTTATCGTTTCCCGGCTGTTTAACACCGCCTTTACCGATGCCTTTTTAATCTTGATGCCCATGGTGGTGAGAACATCGTCAATCGTATCGTTGAGGCAGTATACGGACAGGTTGTCAAAACTCTGGTCAATGGAGGTCCGTTTGAAACTTCCCACCAGGTCTGCTGACCGGTTAAGGTTTGAAAAAACAAGCTTTGAGGCATCCCGAATGGTTTCAAGGGCTGAAATTAAATCGTCTTCTTCGACTTCATCCTGCATCAGCATTCGGTCTATCTGATCCGAGGACTCCAGAATACTTGAGGATGCTGTCAGGGCTATACCCACCGGTGTGTTTACTTCATGGGCAAAGCCCGCCACCAGCCGCCCTAAGGATGCCATCTTTTCAGACTCAATCAGTTTTGCCTGGGCCGCCTTAAGATCGCCGAGGCTCTGGGCCAGGTCTTTCTTTTTTTGCGTCAGGCGGGCATTGGTTTTATGAAGTTCACGCACCAGGTTGTTCTGCTCACGGTTTAAATCCAGCACCTCTTTGCGCATGGTGTCAAGTTCGTCGGCATCCATTCTGCCAAAGGCCAGCACCTTGTCTTTAATCTGTTTAAATGTAAAATAAAAGGTCTCAGGGGTGCCGCTGCCGTCACAGACAGTGATCATCTGTTCCTCCGGCGGCCCTTTTACGGCAGTGAGCAGATCAAATGCGCTGGAAAAGTCGACAATCACATCATTAAAGCGAACACCTGTCAGCGGCCGCCCGATGAACCGGGTTGCATATTCATTGGCCGAAAGGATCTTTCCTTCCAGGTCAAGCATGAAAAAAAGCACAGGTGCCTTTTTTTCTAAATATGAATTTACAGCGTCAGAAACAGGCGTGTTATTCATATCATGAAGACTTTATTGCCTTTTCGAGTTCATCCAATGTCGGGATATATTCTGTGGCTGCATATTTTTTGATGGTATCCAGCCCGCCCCATTTAAAGGCCTGGCCCCCGACCAGAATATCGGTGTGCCTGAAATTTGACCGGACCGCTTCCACCCCGCTTTTTAATGAAGGCATATTGAAAAATATGCTCAGGGAGAGGCATACCAGGTCCGGTCCTGTCTCCTGAATATATTCCAGCATATGGTCCACAGGGGTATTTGCCCCGAGAAAATGGCTGTCCCATCCGTTGAGCTCAAAGATATCCGCCACCATTTTCCCGCCGATTTGGTGGTACTCATTTGCTGCACAGGATATAACGACAGATTTTCCGGTCCCTTCGTGTTCCCTTTCAAACAATTTCGGATAGGCCAGATTCAGCAGGCTTTCGGTAATGGCGGTGGCCAGATGCTCCCTGGCCACGGAAATTTTATTTAACTCCCACAGCCTGCCCACCTCATAA
>JAKSBO010000097.1 GCA_022361095.1 Desulfobacterales bacterium
AAATACCTGTTTTATATGATGCAGGTATTTTTCGCTTCGCCGGATCATCTTGTTTGACTTATCAACATTTTGAACCGTGTAATACTTGATATAATAACTGACGTGCCGAACCAGAACATTATCTATGTCAAATGCGGTTTCCCCCCAGTCAGCCATCAGTTCGCTCAACTGTTTTTCGACCATGTAAAGATCAAATGCAACAGATTTAAAATTCAAATTCACACGGCTTTGCGCCATTGCCGGACTGCTTGGGCGCATGGCATAAAAAAAAAGTATAAAAACAACAACAACCGGTTTTTTGTTTATATTTCCAAAAAAAAGCAAAAAGGCGTTCATAAGAACTTAGATCTTTCAATACAGGTTGCGGACTAAAGCCCGGCACATAACATGTCATGCAGGCCCATGGCCGTAAGTGATTTATTGTTTACAAATATCGGATATCTTCTCGTTTTACAAGGAGTGCAGTTGAACATATACGAGCCCCGGCAACTGTGTTAAATTGGCACCTGTTAACCGTAAAATGAAACCCAAAAACCGAAAACAAAAATAGGGGATTATAATGTCGGACGATACAACTGTTTCCTTCACGCCCATTGGTTTTGTGAAAACCGATGTAACAAAATTGCCCCGGCACTGGTCCGTGTCACAGGAAAAAGGTATTTTGGAAATCCATCCTGAGTTTGCCCCTGCCCTGCGTGATATTGAAATCGGGCAAAAAATTGTGGTGCTTTTCCATTTCCATAAAAGCCCGGAGTTCAATTCAGGATACCTGTTCCAGACCCCGCCCCACCGGTCGTCTTCCAGGGGCGTGTTCAGCATTTGCTCGCCCATCCGGCCCAATGCCGTCGGCATGAGTGTCGTAACAGTGACAAGCATAGATAAAGGAGATATCGGGGTCAAACACATCGACATGATTGACGGCACACCGATCCTGGATATCAAGCCCCTGGTCACGGGGCAGCATGATTGCCCAAGCACCGAATAAACCCGGCTCTTACCAAAGAAAAAAGGAGTATCCATGCCAGACCCCGCAAAATTCCGTTTTTCCGTTGACCGTGGCGGAACATTCACGGATGTCTATGCCGAGGTGCCGGGAGAACCGGGATTCCGTGTGGTCAAACTGTTGTCCGAAGATCCCCGGAACTACCCTGACGCGCCCCGTGAAGGAATCCGGCGTATCCTGGAAGAGGTGACGGGAAAGCCTGTGCCCAAAACACAGGTCGATGCCGGCCAAATTGAGTGGATACGTATGGGGACCACGGTGGCCACCAACGCCCTGTTGGAACGAAAAGGTTCGCCCAGCGCCCTGGTGGTCACCCGGGGGTTCGGTGATATTCTTCAAATCGGAAACCAGGACCGCCCGAAAATTTTTGACCTGGAGATCAAAAAACCCGAACTTTTGTACCAGGAGGTCATTGAAGCAAACGAACGCCTGAGAATCCTGCGTGAGAACGAAGAGGCATCAACAGTGGAAGGCAAAATAGTCAAAGGCATCACCGGGGACCGTCTGGCAGTGATCCGCCCTCTGGATATACCGGCCATAAAATCCGATCTGCAGGCCGTCTATGACCGGGGCATCCGCAGCCTTGCCGTTGTGCTCATGCACGCCTATGCCTGGCCGGACCATGAACGGATCATCGGCCGGGTGGCCCGGGAGATCGGATTCACCCAGGTCTCTTTGTCCTCACAGGTCATGCCCAAGGTAAAACTGGTGGCCCGGGGGGATACCACCATGGTGGACGCTTATCTCAACCCCCATATTCGTAACTATCTTGACAGCTTTAAACACGGGTTCAAGGACAACCTTGCCCATACCGGCCTTCTTTTCATGCAGTCCGACGGCGGGCTGGCCGGGGCCGGCGGATTCACCGGCAGCCGCGCCATCCTGTCCGGGCCTGCCGGAGGTGTGGTGGGATACGCCATGACAACCTTTGATGCAGGAAAAAAAGAGCCGGTCATTGGATTTGACATGGGCGGCACCTCCACGGATGTCTCCAGGTTCGGGGGGGACTACGAACTGGTGTTTGAAACAAAAACCGCCGGTGTTCGCATCCAGGCGCCCCAGCTTCACATCAAGACCGTAGCTGCCGGCGGGGGCAGCCGTCTCTTCTTTGACAACGGCATGTTCCTGGTGGGGCCGGAATCTGCCGGGGCCCACCCGGGGCCGGTCTGCTACCGGAAAGAGGGATACCTGACTGTCACGGACGCCAATCTCGTTCTGGGCCGCATTCAACCCAGGCACTTCCCCCATATTTTCGGGCCCACCGAGGATCAGCCCCTGGATCTGGATGCGGCCCGCAAAGCCATGTCCGGCCTGACAAAAGAGATCAATGCATATTGCGCCGCTTCCGGGCTGCCGGCCATGACAATGGCGCAAGTTGCCCTGGGCTTTATCCGGGTGGCCAACGAGGTGATGGTCAGGCCCATCCGTGAAATTTCGGTGATGCGCGGGTTCGATATCAAAAGACACGTTTTGGCCACCTTTGGCGGTGCCGGTCCCCAGCATGCCTGCGCCGTGGCCAAGGCCCTTGGAATATCCAAAATTTTTATCCACCGGTTTTCCGGTATTTTGTCCGCCTGCGGCATGGGCATGGCCGATGTGGTCACCGAACGGCAGCAGCCATCCGCCGCTGTTTTAAGCGGCCGTGCATTAAAGGAGGCGGAAGCAATTTTTCAGCGGCTGGAAACAGAGGCACACCAGGAACTTCTGGACCAGGGATTTTCCCCAAAGGAGATCGCCGCCACCCGGTTTCTTCACCTGCGGTACCACGGGACAGATACGGCCATTATGATCGGCCGGCCTGAAGACAATGACTATGCAAAGGCGTTCAGAGCGGTCTACCGCCGGGAGTTCGGATTTGATCTGGTTGGCCGGCAAATCCTCATCGATGATATCCGGATACGGGCCCGGGCCAAAGCTGCAGGGCTGGGCCGGATCAATGTGCCAAAGGCCCAGGGGCCGCCACAGGTAGTGGATACCGCCCAGTGCTGGTTTGAAAACGGCCCCCTGGAAACCTTGATTTACGATCTGGAAAAACTTGCTGCCGGGCATTGCATCACCGGTCCTGCCATTTTAATTCACCACACCTCCACCATCCTCATCGAACCCGGCTGTACTGCAGCCATTACCCAAAACGGGGATGTGGAGATCAAGGTAGGTGCGGGTGCAAGCAATAAAACCGGCACAACACTTGACCCGGTTCAACTGTCCATTTTCAGCAATCTGTTCATGTCCATTGCCGAACAGATGGGCCGGATGCTGCAAAAAACCGCCATCTCCACCAACATCAAGGAGCGCCTTGATTTTTCCTGCGCCCTGTTCGGTCCCCATGGTGAATTGGTGGCCAACGCCCCTCACCTGCCGGTCCACCTAGGAAGCATGAGCGACGCGGTAAAAGCGCAGATCCGGCTCCGGAAAGAAACGCTTTCCCCCGGGGATGTCCTGGTATCCAACCATCCGGCGGCAGGCGGCAGCCATCTGCCCGACATTACGGTGATCACCCCCGTGTTTAAGGGCCACCGGGTAATTTTCTGGGTGGCGTCCCGGGGGCACCACACCGACATCGGGGGCATTACCCCCGGGTCCATGCCCCCAAATTCCCGCAGCCTTGAGGAGGAAGGGGCCTGCATTACCTCTTTCAAACTTGTGAAAAACGGTATTTTCCAGGAAAAGGGCATGTCGGAACTGCTGCTTGCCCCCGGTAAACGGACCCCGGCACCCGGACGCCCGGCCATATCAGGCACCCGCCTTTTAGCGGACAACATCTCCGACCTCAAGGCCCAGGTTGCCGCCAACCAAAAAGGAATCGAACTGGTGCTGGAAATGGTGGATCATTACGGACTTGATGTAGTCCAGGCTTATATGAAACACGTTCAGGATGCAGCAGAAGAGGCGGTACGCAGGCGCCTCAAAGCACTTTCCACATCCAGGGGGAAGGCCGGAAAGGAGACGATCCGTGCCAAGGATTATCTGGATGACGGCAGCCCTATTGTCCTGGCCCTCACCATTGACCCAAAAGAGGGCAGTGCCGTATTTGACTTTCAAGGCACCGGACCCCAAATCTGGGGCAACTGCAATGCCCCCAGGGCCGTCACCAAATCAGCCATCCTTTACTGCCTCAGATGTCTGATTGAAAAAGACCTGCCCTTAAACCACGGCTGTCTTATCCCTATCACCGTCAAGATCCCCGAGGGCTCCCTGCTTGACCCTTCTGCCGATGCGGCGGTGGTGGGCGGCAACGTGCTGACCTCCCAGAGAATCACCGATGTGGTTCTCAAGGCCTTCGGCGTGGCAGCCGCATCCCAGGGCTGCATGAATAACTTTACCTTTGGCAATGACCGTTTCGGCTACTACGAAACCATTGCCGGAGGTG
>JAKSBO010000919.1 GCA_022361095.1 Desulfobacterales bacterium
ACCCGCATGGTCATTTTTTTTTCGTCCCTTCCGTTGAATTCTTTGGTCGCTTCCCCCGCTTTGATCAAAGCATTTGTTATTTTAGAAGAATCAAACGCAGCAACCCGCCCATCTCTTTTTTTGATTTGTTCAAACATTATGACTACCTCTTGAAATCTGATTGATATTCACATACTCTGATGAGAATGCAGAACGGGGAACCCCGGGCTGCAATTTGAATTTAACGCAATATGTAGTTGTGTGTCAATAGAAAAAAACCTATATGTTGTGTATTTAATGTAATTACGACACAAGAGCCCTATGCAGCTTGATCAAAATCCTTTTTTCAGAAAAACCATAACGCCATGGTATGATTCCAATTTCGCATGCTGGGTCCTGATCTGGTGCATGGTGCTGGTCTTCTGTTTTGCCGTGGGCGGTGTGATCGTGGCGGGAGACGACCCTAAACTTGTGCATCATATATGGTTTCCCCTGCTGCTGGCCGGACTTTCCGGTTTTCTGGTCGTTAAGGTTTATGTGCGGTTAAACCACAGGAACAACGCCGAATAAATTTTTATGAGATGTCTCCGAATACCTCTATCAGGTGATGGACAATCTGTGCCGTAACCCCCCAGATCACAACATCCTTGTATGGATAGGTCAGCTCCATGACATTGGGTCTGTGGCCGGCATAGCCGTTTTCCCGGTGGATCTGCAGGAGTGTCGCAAAGGGAATTTCAATCACCCTTGAAATTTCTTCGGTGTCAAAAACGATATTGTCTTTCTGGTTCCAGACACCTGTGAACGCCTGAATGTCCCTGTTTTTCAAGGTCTGAAAATGTCCCAGTGATCCGATATACTCTACATTGTCCGAAATAATGCCGGTTTCTTCATAGAGCTCACGAAAGGCTGCCTGTTTTGCCGACTTGTCGGCTTGTTCCAGATGTCCGCCAGGGAATGCCATCTGGTTGCGCCAGGCATATCCTTCCCGGTCGGCTTTCTGGATAAACAGCAGGGCGGGTTCCGGATTGAAAAGAAAAAGCGCCATAACAGCCGTGGGCTCAAACTGCCCCGGGGCCGGGGCCGGCGGATGGGCGGCCGAGACAATCGCGGAATTCATTATTTCAATATATGGGGGGATGTTCATGAATTATCCTTTTAAACAGTGCATGCCAATCAGCCTACAATCTTAATCTTTTCTTGTCAAACCGGGTGTTTTTGAATTTTAATTCGCTGTCTTGACAATTAGTTTTTTGCGACAATTATTATTTAAAAAATAAAATTTTAATCATTCAACTGTTAATCCCTTAGGAGCTATAATGGCAGAAAAAGAAACCAGACAATTTAAAACCGAAGTTCAGCAGCTTTTGCATCTGATTATTCACTCTCTTTATTCCAACCAGGAGATTTTTGTTCGGGAGTTGATTTCAAACGCCTCGGACGCAATTGACAAAGCCCGGTTCAAGGAGCAGACAGAACCGGATCTGTTTGCCGATGACAATGATTACCACATCCGCCTGGCTGCGGATAAGGAGGCCAAGACCTTCACCATTAATGA
>JAKSBO010000271.1 GCA_022361095.1 Desulfobacterales bacterium
GGACAGGCAGGATACGGAATCCTTGAGACGGTTGGAGACCACAACGTCTTTAACCCGGTCTTCCAGCTTGCCCTTGAGGAAGGAGAGCAGGGCGGAGTATTCGTTCTTCTTCTCGTCATCCACCTTTTCCACGTCCAGGTCGCCTTTTTCGGCGCTCTTGAGTTTCTTTTCCTTGTACTCGGGCAGGGACTGGGTCACCCATTCATCAATGGGGTCTACCATGAGAAGGACTTCGTAATCCTTTGCCTTGAGCGCCTCAAGCAGGGGGGAGTTGACAAGGGAGGCCAGATTTTCACCCGTAATGTAGTAAATATCTTTCTGGTCCTCCTGCATATTTTCAATATACTGGTCAAGGGTCACATATTTATCACCGGACTTGGTGGTTTTATAACGCATCAACGATGCCAGCCGTTCCTTGTTGTCGTAATCCGAAGGAATGCCGGCCTTAAGGGCCTGGCCGAATTCTTCGTAGAATTCAATATATTTTTCATCTTCCATGCCTTCCAGCACGCCAAAAATCTGTTTGACCAGATTCTTGCGGATATTTCTGACCAGGCGGTCTTCCTGCAGAATCTCGCGGCTGACATTAAGATTCAAATCCGGTGCATCCACAACACCCTGGACAAACCCCAGGTACTCGGGCAAAAGTTCCTTGCAGTCATCCATGATAAACACCCGTTTGCAATAAAGCTGCATACCGTGCTTGCGTTCGGGCCGGAACATGTCAAAGGGGGCCTTGGAGGGGAGATACATGAGCACATCATATTCGGTTACCCCTTCAAACTTTTTATGAATAATCTCAAAGGGATCATCCCAGTTATGGGAGATGTGCTTATAAAACTCTTTGTGCTCATCTTCGGTGACATCGTCCTTGGACTTGGCCCAGATCGCCTTCATGGAGTTCAGGGTCTCATCTTTTCTGACCTTCCGGTAGGTCTCTCCAATGGGCTTGCCGTCCTTGTCTTTGATAATCTCATTTTCAGGAATGGGCTCGCTGGTTTCCACGTTCATGATAATGGGATAGGTGACGAAATCGGAATGTTTTTTAACGATGTTACGGACAACGAACTCTTCGGTGAAATCCTGGTCCCCCTCTTCCGGATCTTTAAGGAACAGCGTAATCCGGGTACCCCGTGTCTCCTTATCAATCTCTTCAAGGGTATACTCACCCTTGCCGTCGGATTCCCAGCGCACACCCTTTTCCTGGCCCGGGGCTTTGGTGTCCAGGCGCACCTTGTCCGCCACGATAAACGCGGAATAAAAACCCACGCCGAACTGGCCGATGAGTTCCGGGGAGAGGCCGGTTTCATTTTTTGATTTTTCCAGGGCTTCCATGAAAGCAGCGGTACCGGACTGGGCAATGGTACCGATATTTTCATTGACCTCTTCAAAGGTCATGCCGA
>JAKSBO010000076.1 GCA_022361095.1 Desulfobacterales bacterium
CTCTTTTTCGTCTCAGATACCCCATGTGATTAAAAATACAGGTGACGATCTGTTCCAGGCCTATTGGATTGTCACGCCGGCGGACGGTGAAGATTATTTTGGTGAAGGAAATAATAAATAGTGTCTGAACGCAAATCTGGAAATTTTGCCGGGCACTAAATAGTGTCTGAACGAAACATGAAGGTAATTTAATACGTTATTTTGACTTTCATAAAATGGAGAGTGCCATGGGAAAAACAATTGCTGAAAAAATTTTTGAGACCCATCTGGTGGACAAACCCTTCGGGGATGTCAACGTGCTGCGCCTGGATCGGGTTTTCTGTCATGAAATTACCACCCCCACTGCGGTCCAGGACCTGGTTGCCAGGGGAAAAGACCGGGTGTTTGATCCGGACAAAATCAAGGCGGTGATTGATCATGTGTCACCGGCCAAAGATTCCAAAACCGCCATGCAGGGAAAAATCCTGCGGGACTGGGCGGTCCGGCACAACATAAAAGATTTCTTTGATATCGGCGAAAACGGGGTCTGCCATGCCCTGTTCCCTGAAAAGGGGTTTGTCCGTCCCGGGTTTACCATCATTATGGGTGATTCCCATACCTGTACCCACGGGGCATTTGGTGCCTTTGGCGCTGGCGTGGGCACCACCGATCTGGAGGTGGGGATTTTAAAGGGTGTATGTACCTTTAAACAGCCGGAAACATTTAAAATTGAAATTACCGGAACCCTTCGGCCGGGCGTATATGCCAAGGATATTATTCTTGAGGTGATCCGTCAGATTACCGTGAACGGGGCAACCAACATGGTCATTGAGTTCACAGGACCCGTGGTGGATGCCATGGGCATGGACCAGCGCATGACCCTGGCCAATATGGCTGTGGAAGCCGGTGCCACATCGGGCATCTGTCTGCCGGATATGACAACGGTTCAGTATCTGTGGCCCTTTATCAAAGACGAGTTCAAGACCCCCGAGGATGCACTGGCAGAATACGCAAAGTTCTGTTCCGATCCCGATGCCGTATATGCCAAGACAAAGACCATTGATGTCAGTACCCTTGAACCCCTGGCGACCTTTGGATTCAAACCGGACAATGTTAAACCGGTATCCCGGATGGGCGATACGCACGTGGATCAGGTTTACATCGGTTCCTGTACCAACGGGCGCCTGGAAGACCTTCGCGAGGCGGCTGCCGAGGTGGCCGGTAAAAAGATCCATCCCGGTTTGCGGGCGATCGTCTCTCCGGCCACACCTGATATTTTCAGTGCGGCACTGGATGAAGGCCTGATTAAAATTTTCATGGATGCAGGATTCTGCGTAACCAATCCCACCTGCGGTGCCTGTCTTGGTATGAGCAACGGGGTTCTGGCCGAAGGCGAGGTGGCTGCGTCCACCACCAACAGGAATTTTAACGGACGAATGGGCAAAGGCGGGATGGTTCATCTTGTAAGCCCGGCCACAGCCGCAGCCACGGCGATCCATGGCGTGCTCACCCATTCTGACCGGTTTAAAAAATAGGGAGGGACTATGAAAGAATTTAAAGGAAAAATGCTCTGCCTGGACCGGGCAGATATCAATACCGACGAAATTATTCCGGCCAAATATCTCACCGAAATCTCCAAAAGCGCTTTAAAACCCCACCTGCTTGAAGATCTGGTGCTGGAGGGGTTTAATCCTGAAACCGATCTTAACGATGTCCGTGTGATTGTAACCCGGAGTAATTTTGGGTGCGGCTCTTCCCGGGAACATGCGCCCTGGGCATTGGAAGTCAACAACATCAACGTGGTGATTGCCCAAAGCTTTGCCCGGATTTTCAGGCAGAATATGTTCAATTGCGGCATGATGGCCATTGAATTGCCCGAAGATAAGATCCAGGCCTTGTTCGAGGTGGGTGCAGATAAAACCGCTCAGCTCAGTATAGATGTTGAAAGCCAGACCCTTACCGCAACAGATGCCGGCGGCAAGGCATTAAAAATTGAATTTCCGATTTCCCAGTTTGACAAAACCCTGGTGGAAACCGGGGGATGGGTAGAGTTTGCAGATAAAAATTATTAATCAGCCTCCGGGCGAAAACCGGGTATTTAGACGGTGCACTGCTTGAGGCGTTGCGCAGATGCAGGACCCTTAAAAATATAACCCCCTCACAACCATAAAGTTGTGAGGGGGTTCTGTTTCTGCTATTCTTATTGAAACAAGGTAAATTGTCTATAAAACCGATTCTTGGATTTTCAAAGCAGGCACGATCTATGGTGTCCGGATCATTTTAATGAAAGGATGTAATCATGAAGTTTAAAATTTATGTTGTTTTTCTGCTATTGGCAATAACTTTATCGTTTAATTTGAATGCCGTTACGGCTTCGGAAAGTCAACGTAATGCTGCGGGGCAATTACTTGATACAATGGATCTTAATTCGCTTTTGACCGGAACAATTGAAAGTATGTTGCAGTTGGAGTTATCACAAAACCCCGCCCTGAAGCCATATGAAAAGACCATGAGGCAATTTTTCAATAAATATATGAGCGGAGAAAGCTTAAGAGAAGATTTTATTGATATTTATGTTGAAGCGTTTACGGAAAAAGAGATCAAAGAACTCAATGCGTTTTACAGTACGCCGACAGGCCGGAAAGCCTTAAAAAAATCCCCTGCCATGATGGCCCAGGGTGGGAAAATCGGTCAGCAGAGAATTCAAGAAAACATTTCTGAGTTAAAAATGATGATCCAAGAAGAAGCCAAAAGGATCCAAACGCTGCAACAAACGTCTGAGTGATTTGTATTGCTTTTTATGAAAGATTTATAGTCTGGATTTTTAGAGGGGATGGATGTTAAAAAGATTTCTTATTTTACCGATTATATTTTTTATCGGCTATGGTCTCTTCCAAAGTTCTGATTTCGCGACAATTGCTTCCGGTATTGCCATTTTTATTGTGGGCATGTTTTTTATGGAAGATGGGTTTAAGTGCTTTACCGGAGGCATTCTCTCAAAAATATTGAGTAAAACCACCAATACCGTACCCAAAGCGATTTTCAGCGGGTTTCTCGCCACCGCAGTTGTCCAGAGTTCATCTCTTATATCCGTCATTGCAATATCTTTTTTGTCCGCCGAGCTCATCGCGTTGGGGCCGGCAGTCGGCATTATCTTTGGCGCAAATATTGGCACCACTGCCACGGCTTGGATTGTTGCGGGTTTTGGCATGAAAATTAAAATTTCAGCCTTTGCCCTGCCAATGATCGTGTTCGGTGTTCTGTTCTCGTTTTCCAACAGCAGAACGTATAAAGGTGTCGGCAATATTTTACTGGGCCTTGGATTTATTTTCCTGGGGATCTCTTTTATGAAAGAGGGGTTTGAAACCCTGAAAAGCGGTATTGATCTGTCTCAATATCGTATTGGTGGATTTCTAGGGATATTGACATACCTCTTTGTCGGCGCAGCAGCGACAATTATTATTCAGTCAAGCAGTGCAACCATGGCCCTGATTATTACAGCGGTGGCGACCGGCCAGATCGATTACGTAAGTTCGATTTCTCTTGCCATCGGGGCAAATCTAGGCACCACTGTGACGGCTGCCTTGGGTGCCGTGGCCTCAAATGCAAACGGCAAGCGTTTGGCTGTTGCGCATCTCATATTCAATATGATTACCGCACTCATTGCCGTGGTATTCATGAAATATTTAATGCAGGCGGTTGATCTGATCAGTGGATATGTCGGTATAAGCGATCAGGATATTGCCATGAAGCTGTCATTATTTCATACCATTTTCAACAGCCTCGGTGTGCTTGCATTAACACCATTTGTGCGTCAGCTGGTTATTTTCCTGGGAAAATTATTTGTTGTGCAAGATGACAGACGCTGGCGGCGGCGATATCTTGATGAGGAAGTGATAAAAACGCCCGGGCCCGCCATTGCCGCACTCTATAAGGAGGCCGAGCATATGTTTGACGGAACATCTCAGCTCATTATTCAAGCGTTGCGGCTGCATCGCCATGAGGTGTTTTCTGATTGTGATATTGATCAAGCCCTGAAAACAGTCAAAGAGACCGAGATAAACATTGATGATCTTTATGAGAAAAGAATCAAGTTTCTCTATAACGATATTTTGAAATATTCCATTCTGGCTGAGAAAAACATGAATGAGGCGAAGCGCCAAAAGGTTTACAAAATAAAACTTGCCAGCAGGGACATGATCGAGGCCATTAAGGATATCCGAGAGTTACAGAAAAATATTGCGGGGTATATGGCAAGGGACAATGAAAATATAAAAAATGAATACAACTTCCTACGTAAGGATATTGCCCAACTGCTTCGTATTATTACCGGTTTGAGAGAAAATCCGGGTGATCCGAAGAGCGTAAGCGATCTGGAAACGGCAAAAGAGCAGAATAAGAGCCTGGATATTGTTGCTGCAAAACGGCTGAGTGTCCTGTTAAGAGAGGGCAAAATCACCGAGTCCATGGCATCTTCACTGCTTAACGATGGTACCTATACAAGCCAGATTGCAGAGAATTTAATAAAAAGTGCTGCCATCCTCTGGGGGACTTCAACATAAATAGATGGCTTTGCGGTGCGTTTTAAACGTACAATCAGGTGCGCCAGTTTGAGGTACAAGCATTGGCAAACCGGCAGCAGGCGGTCAGCCTGGATGGGAGTGCAAGTCAAAGATGGATGAGGATAAATATCCAAAAGCAGGCCTGCAAAGGCTTTTTCAAAAAGATGCCAACCATTTTGTGCTGTTGCATAAAAAAGGGCAAGCTGTCGCCTTTCAAGCGGAATTGAATGGAAATGTGACCATCACTGATCGTCAAACGGATATTGATTTCAGTTCGACAGGTCTTTCATTGCTTGATGAGGGCTGGAAATGTGTTGGGCCGGGATTGGAATACAGCTGGTTGTTTGAATGATACAATCGTATTGATTATCAATATTTCAGTTTTGAGTATAACGTATTTTTGGACCTTTCGATGGCGTCATCCAAAGTATGAATCCCTTTTTTTGCAAGCAGCGGGATCAGTTTAAGAAAAATCTGGGCCGTTGTCGAGGCATCTCCGATAGCTGTGTGGCGCCCCAAAATATCGATCCCGGCAAACCGGGCAATCGCCACCATATTATGTTTTTCGATCATCGGATAAACGATTAAGGCAAGCAAAAGGGTATCTAATACGGGACCGTCAAATTTTATTCCGGTTTCGGCCTCTTTCATCGAAAACATCTTCATGTCAAATGCCGCATTATGTGCAACCAAAACCGTATCTTCGCAAAATTTATGGAAAAGGGGTAAAACGTCTTTTATATACGGCTTCCCCTTAACCATCTCACCATTTATGCCGTGAATTTTTTCAGATTCCAGGGGGATATCCATTTGCGGGTCGATAAGTTGGTCGAAATTTTCCGTCGCTAGAATTCTGCCGTTGACGATTCTGAC
>JAKSBO010000336.1 GCA_022361095.1 Desulfobacterales bacterium
CCTGCCCATGAACAAAGAGCGCACCCTTGAAAACCTCAACGATTTCAAAAAAATCATTGCCGCCCTTAAATCCGGCAATGGAAGGGATGCCGCAGACCTGATCATGGACCATGTGGCCCGGTTCAACGAGAAAATGACCCGGAAATCGGATTAACTCCCCCCCTCCCCCAGCATTAAACGTCTTTGCCGAATCCGGTTATCCGGGCGACCCCTGTGCATTTGTCTTTTGCGCCCAAATCCTGCCCGCAGCCAGATAAATACCCACAAACACCAGGATAAGATATCCAAACATATGGACATTTTTAGTTTTCAGAATATAGGCTAAAATCACAATAATACTGGCGGAAATCAGAAAAAAAATGGGTTTGGGAATCTGTTTGAGAATCACCCGCCCCAAATGGGCAAACCGGATATTGCTGACCATCAAGGCTGTAGACACCCCAGTAAAAAACCAGAGCAACACAGGCCCGGTTATCAGGGATACACCCAAAACAATCAGGGCCCCGGCAGGACTTGGGAATCCGTTAAAAATGCCTGCAGGCAGGTCTGTCCGCCCCTTGTCACGGGTAACAAACCGCACCAGGCGGTAGGCCACGCCCACCACATAGATCACGGCAAAAAACGGCGCAAATGTTCCGCCCCTAACGACGACGATATAGGCCGGGGCCAGCCCGAAGCTGACAAAATCAGCGATATCGTCCAGCCATGGACCGTACTTGGTGCCCCCGTGTTTAAGTGCCATCCGGCCGTCAAACAAATCAAAAAGCTGGCCCATGATGATCACGCAGATGGCCCAGGCATAGCAGTGATGATAGGTTAAAATCAGGCTGGTGACACCGCACATGAAATTGAGCATGGACAGGATATCGGCATAAAGCCGGTTGGGAATAAACTTAAAAATCATGGACGCCGCAGAAAGAACAATACAGGCCCCAAGCACCCCGTTACCAATGTTCAGCATTCCGGGGGTGGCATCCAATAAAGCACACAGAATCACCAGGGCAAAACAGATAATGGCCTTGATTTTCCCGAAGTTGTTGGCCGCCCCGGACACCTTGAGCCAGGTCAGCATCCTGCGGGCAAAAAACTGGCCGACCAGTTCAATTGCCACAAGGCACCAGATCAAGTTTGGGGAAAGGATGGTCGTGCCGGTGACGGAATCCGTGGTATAGGCAAATCCCACCAGGGGGGGCAGATAGGTGAGTTTGTCGCACATGGGGTCCAGCCACTCCCCCCACCGGGACACCAAATTGCATCCCCGGGCAACGACCCCGTCTATCCCGTCAAGGATCGCAGCAAATGTAAAAATAAAAATGGCCAACGATTGGTAGGGCGAATAAAAATAGAGAAAGAACCCCAAAAAAGCAAAACCTGTGCGCCAGTAGCAGATAGCATTGGGATGCATCAGCCATAAATGGGATTCAACAAACTGCCTGACAGATGCCTTTTTTTTCAGGCTGTGGGAAAACCAGAAAAAAAACAGGGTGCCCAATGCTCCGGATGCCATGATTACCAAAATTCGTTCCATGATTCGGCCTTAATATTCGGTTAAATAATTGCGTGTGAGATATCAGTGTGGTGCAATTTA
>JAKSBO010001030.1 GCA_022361095.1 Desulfobacterales bacterium
CTTGAGTGGGATATCGGGTTTGATTTCAGTACCCAGGCAATGGGCGATGCCTTTGCCGCACTGCTTGCCGGTAAAACCTCTGATGCCGTCAGTGTGGATCTTGATATTGACGTGGCCGGGTTCGCTGCGCTCTCCGGATCATTTGGCATTCAGAAAGACGGCGGTGATATTAAAATTGCAGGCCTGGATGTCACCGCTCAGATTCAAAATTCAAGTTTCAGCGCCGGGGTTTTTGCCGCACAGATCGCCTTAATTTTAAAATCAGATGGGTCAAAGATTGTTTATGCCGCCGGGCAGTTTGGATTAAGCGGCGGTGACGTTTTGGACGCTGCCGGTGTCGCGGCCATGGCCTATAACGACACCGGGCTGGATGTTATTGCCCAGGATATCAGCGTCGCCGGTATCACGATCAGTCTGCCGGACATTGCGGACAATGCCCGATGGCTGTCCGGCTCCGGGCTGAGTTTCCGAATCCGTTCGTTTGTCTCTTTATCAGGTGACTTTGGCATTGAAATTAACGGTGGGGTGCTCAGTGCGGTGTCCGGAAATGTGACGGCACAGCTTGAAGCCGGCGGGTTTAAGGTGGGTGTTTCAGACGGCGCTCTGGCCCTGGTACTCAATGACGACGGCTCCATGGCCATGACGGCATCCGGTGCGTTGGCGCTGGCGGGGGTCGGATTTGAAAATGCCTCTGGGGTTCAGGCCACTGTTATATATAATGATACAACCACGGATTATGATGCCGAAAATCAGCGTATCTCCATAAACGGGATCCAGGCAGATCTCACAGCCGCATTAAATACAACATCTGTTTATGTGACGGGGCTTGATGTTGAATTCAATGATTTTGTCTCCTTGTCCGGAGACTTTGCTTTTGAACTGGTGGGTGTGACCCCGAATCTTGTCATCAAGGTTCGGGCGGACAATGTTTCTGCGCTGGCTGCCGCAGGCGGATTCAGTGCCGGCGTATCTAATGCCGATTTTGCCATGCTGGTTAATGAAGATGGTAGTGCGGCTTTTCAGGTGGCCGGAGGCTTTGAATTCCAGGGACAGGACATGGTCGTTGCCGCAGCAGCGGATGCCGTCATCGAATATAATGACACCGGGGCCGACCTGATTGACGAACCCGTTGCCATTGATGGGTTCTTGGACCTTGACTTAAACCTGGCAGACGGCTTAAGGCGGATTCGGGTCAATGCCCTTGACCTGGTTGCCGGGGATTTTTTCAGGGTGACCGGAGATTTTCTCTTTGAAAAAAACACGGCGGCCATCCGGTTGTCCGATAATGCCTGGGTGGATGTGGGTGTGGATGTGTTGACCCTGGGCGGTTCAAATATTACCGCCTTTGCCGGGTTGAACAGCGGCCGGGCAAATGCCGTGGGATTCAATCTCACCGGGGTTGATTTTGCCCTGGCAATGTTCGGTGAACAAGGGGGCGCAGGCCGCACCTGGACCAGCCTTTTTGCCTCGGCATCCGGTGCCGGGTTCACCGGGAATGACGATATCGTATTTACCGCAAGCCAGATGGCAGTGGAACTTAACCGTTCATCCGGCGATGAGGTGGTGGATTTTGATAA
>JAKSBO010000887.1 GCA_022361095.1 Desulfobacterales bacterium
AATCAAGGCCTTAAAGCATTACTTGCCAGGACGTTTGATTGGAGGAGGATCAAAAAACACAGTTGGTATTTCGCCATTGTCCTTTTGCAGCCTCTGCTCTTCTTGCTTTCACTATTGAGCCTGGTTTTACTTGGATTTCCCGCGCCTCCTACCATGACTCCGGTAGTGGCATTGCCCGTGGTTATTCCGTTCATTTTTCTTTTAGCCGTAGGCGAAGAGGTGGGTTGGATGGGATATGCATTTGAGTCTATGGAAAATCGTTTTGGTACCCGGCAGACAGGCCGCCCTCACATTGCCGAACTGCTGGTTGAAAAAGGTTACGTCTCTGATTTTCGTAAGGCCTTTGATCTTTATTTGGGAAAAAACAAACCTGCCTATGTTAATAAATTTAAAATTTCCTGCAAGGATGCCATCCGCCTGATTCTTGATGCCGGTGGGCTGCCGGTGCTGGCCCATCCGGGCATAATTGATTTTCAACACAACCATGACCTGGACACTTTTGTGAATATGCTGGTCGAGTACGGACTTGCAGGCATTGAAGTCTTTTATTCAGGCCATGATTCCGCCTTTAGAAAACATCTGTCCGATATTGTACAGCGGAAAGGGCTTGTGGCCACAGGCGGCTCTGATTTCCATGGCAGCTTTAACAAAGGCGTTGATCTTGGCCGCGGCAGAGGTGATTTGAATGTACCCATGGCCGTTTTCAAAACTTTAAACGACCGATTGCTTGAAATTCAGTCTACCCAGCGCCTGGATCTGCTTGAACGAAACATTGATTACCGATTTAAAGCCAGATCCTTTTTATCCAATGCGTTGTGTCATCGCTCCTATCTCAATGAAAATCAGAACATATGTGATGCGGATAACGAGCGCCTTGAATTTTTGGGCGATGCGGTTTTAGGGCTATGTGTGGGACACCTGCTCATGGAAAAAGATCCTATGAAAAATGAGGGGGATCTGTCCAGGCTGCGTTCAAACCTTGTCAGTGAAACAGGCCTTGCGCACATTGCCCGCAGAATAGATCTTGGACGGTTTATTAAGCTGGGTAAAGGGGAATCGCTTTCCGGCGGCAGAGATAAAAATTCTATTCTTTCAGATGCCTTTGAGGCTGTGGTGGCAGCGGTATATCTCGATGCCGGATTTGACAGGGCACAAACCATGGTAAACCATCTTTTTGATGAACCCGTGCAGCAGATTCTATCCTCATCGGATTTTATCGATTATAAAAGCGGGCTCCAGGAATTTACCCAGGAACATTTTGGCAAAACCCCATATTATACCCTGGCCCAGGAAAAGGGGCCGGATCATGACAAAACATTTGAGATCTGTTTGAATCTGGATACGGTCTCCACCACGGGAACCGGGAAAACCAAAAAAGCTGCTGAACAGGATGCTGCCAGAAAAGCCTTGGCCCTTTTGAATCGGAATTTTGAATAAGCCATTATGTCTCCTCCCCTGGTTATCCCTTTTTTTATCCCTCACCAGGGGTGCCCCCATTTATGTATTTTCTGCAACCAGCGCCTGATCGCCGGGCAGACGTCAAAAACCCAGACCTCTGACAGTGAAGCTTCCCGGTTATCTGATGTTGTTCACACCTATCTTCAATTTAAAAAAAATCGTGCCCGGGTGGAGCTGGCCTTTTTTGGTGGTAATTTTTTAGGGCTGGAAAAGTCGAGGATACGCGCATTGCTCAAAACAGTTCAGCCATGGATCAGGCGGGGACAAATTCACAGCATTCGCTGTTCCACAAGGCCGGACACCGTCACCCCCCAGGTTCTGGATTTTACCCGACCCTTTGGACTCGAGACTGTGGAGCTTGGGGTTCAGTCCATGAATGATCATGTTCTCGCACAGGCCCGGAGGGGACATACCAGTAGTGATACCCGGAAAGCACTTGCCCTTCTCAAGACTCACGGTTTTGGAACAGGGGCCCAGGTGATGGTTGGACTGCCTGGAGACAGCGATGTTGGTGCCGTACGTACAGCAGAAGAACTGGCCGAACTTAAGCCGGATCTTGTCAGGATATACCCGCTCCTAGTGCTGCATGGTTCAAAGCTTGCCCAATGGTACAAAACCGGACAATATGTTCCGCTAAGCCTTGACCAGGCCATTGATCAGACAAAAAAAATGGTCTCTATTTTTAAAACCGCAGAAATCTCCATCGCCCGTATAGGGCTTCAGGCCACACAGATGATGGATGATACCGGGCAGATGATTGCAGGGCCATGGCACCCGGCATTCGGCCACCTTGTTTTATCCGCCCTCATGTTTGATCAGGCTTGCGAACGAATTGATTTCGCCCTTACAGGAAACGACCGGTCTATAGGTAAACCAGAAAAAAAAAAGATCGCGCTCCAGGTGCACTCGAGGTCCTTGTCCCGTCTCCAGGGTGACCGAAAAACCAATCTGAACCGGTTGTTACAACGATACCCGGAAATTTCTTTTACTATAGAAAAGAATGACACGTTGGCCATGGATCAGATTCATGCCTGCATCGTAAGCGCATAGCAGTCATATACACGCCCGCTCTGCCGCATAATCTTTGTTTCACATGAAACATTTGGAGATAGTTTTGAATTTTGACAAAAAAAAGAGTGCCGATCAATCTATCAGATGTTTTATCGCAATCCCTCCCGACGAACGCACGAAGCGTAAACTCAGCAAGATTCAGGCAGCAATTCGTTCCACCGGCATCCGCGCAGGATGGCCGTCACCCCAAAATTTTCATTTAACCCTGAAATTTCTTGGCAATATTTCCGAACAGGCGTTACCTGCCATTAAAACCATTCTATCTGAAGCGATTTCCCATTCGCACTGTTTTAATATCACTTTTAACCGGATTGGGGTTTTCCCAAAGATCCGGCATCCGAAAATAATCTGGATTGGGCCGGATAAGGAATGCCAAGAACTGATGGCCCTACAGCAAAATATCGATTCTAAATTGGAAAGGTCCCATCAATTTGCCAAAGAAAAAAAATTTTCACCGCACATCACCTTATCCCGGATACGACATCGCGTAAATCCGGAGATATTAAATAACGCGCTTGAAATAGAAACCGGACCTATAAACTTTTCGGTAAACAAGGTCCACCTGATAAAAAGCCGGCTGTGCCCCTCGGGGGCAGAGCATACGTCATTGTTTCAAATTAGCTTGAAATCCTCATGTATCATGCAATGCCGGAATAAATTGTAATTCAGGAAGTTCTTCTTGACCCAACACTTCTTTTACCTTGATACCGTTTCCGTCGTCTGAAAGGGATACGCTTCGATAGACACCGGCCAACATTGTACCGGCAAAGGCTTTGTCTTTAATTTCAATAATTGAGTCGCCTATTTTTTCTTTTGATTTTTCCAAATATGCAAAAAGCGTTTTTTCAAGTGAACGGATCTCTTTTTCTACCTGGGTGGCAGATACGGCAATTTTTCTTTTAAGTTCCGCAACAAAGGTATCATGCTCTTTTTTAGACGCATTCATTGCTTTTAAGGAAACAAGAGAGCGATTCATTTGTTTATCGTAGGATGAAATTAATTTCTGAATATTTATCAGGATTTTCTTTTCTATTTGACCTTGTTTTGTATCAAGTTCAGATAAGAGCGCATCCTTTTTTTTCTTTGCCTTGTCATGAAAGGTTTTAAGCTCGATCATTTTTTTAAAAATTTTTTCTGCCTGGGATGCGTGGTTTTGCTTTTCTTCTTTGAGGATTTCTAATTTGCCGTAAATATTTTCCATTTTACCCAGGATCGTTACTGAAAGAGCAATGGCATGATGCTCTCCCCCCGCGACAATTGTACTCGGCTTTGACCGTTCGCTCCCAACGCCCGACAGAATGACACCACCCTTTGCATAAATCTTTGAGGAAATCACCCGGCATTTTGGGCTTTCGAACTTTCCACCGCATCTGATTTGTGCGTCAATGATCTCATTTTGAACATATACATTGCCAAAGGTCTCTATAATGCTGTTATGGACATACCGGGCATGGACATCCCCTTCCACCCGGATGATCGCATCCGTAATACCAACCCTGGTATGAATATCGCCTATGGCATCTATATTTGCACCCCGGATTTCTCCGGCACTCAGCTTGCCTGCGGTGACCGGATATGCGCCGGTAATCGTGCCGGACACCGATAAATCGGCATAGGGTTCAATGGGGCCGTAGCGGAAATCAGCATCCTCCAGAACATGGACCACGGGATGTACAAACACTTTTTTGGCGGCTGAAATGGAGGGATTTCCAGGTTTTGCAGCAAGTATTTTGATCTTATCCCTTGACCACCTGGTATTTTCCCCACAACGAACAGGAAAATCATTTTCTGCAACAGAGGGCACCGTTTC
>JAKSBO010001037.1 GCA_022361095.1 Desulfobacterales bacterium
AGGGCTTGTCCTTAGGCCGAAATCCCTTATCCAACGAAAGCATGGGGATTCGCACCCGGTTGCCCCGGATTTAAAGAAATTTGTATCTGCAGATGCATTTACACTCCAATGGCACATTACCCAGGCCTGTGATCTTCATTGCAAGCATTGCTATGACCGCAGTGACCGTGCGCCTCTGCCCTTTGATAAGGCCTTGGCCATTCTTGATGATTTTTATGATTTTTGTCACGCAATGCATGTCAAGGGACATGTCACCTTCACCGGCGGCAATCCCCTGCTTTACCCCAATTTTCCGGATATATACGCCGAAGCAGCCAACCGGGGATTCGGGCTTGCCGTTCTGGGCAATCCTTCGGCGATAAGCCAAATAGAAGAGCTGGTCCGCATCCAGATGCCCGCCCATTTTCAGATCAGCCTGGAGGGCCTGGAAGCCCACAATGACAGGATCCGGGGAAAAGGGCATTTCAAGCGATCCATTGCCTTTCTGGACCAGTTGCGTGAACTGAATGTGTATCGTATGGTCATGCTGACCCTTACCCGTGATAATATTGACCAGGTGCTGCCCCTGGCAGATTTACTTGAAGACCGGGTTGACCTGTTCACATTCAACCGCCTGGCCGCTGTGGGGGAGGGTGAAAGGCTTTTGATGGCGGAGCCGGAACAATTCAGGTTTTTTTTAGAAGCCTACACCGCCAAATTTCATGAAAGTCCCATCCTGGGGCTAAAGGACAATCTGTTCAACATCCTGATGCAGCAAGATAATTCCCATCTGTTTGGCGGGTGTACCGGGTATGGGTGCGGGGCCGCATTCAACTTTGTGGCACTTTTATCCGACGGTGAAGTCCATGCCTGTAGAAAGTTTCCTTCCCTCATGGGAAATATCCTGGACACCCGATTGATTGATATTTATCACAGCGAACTTGCACAAAAATACAGAGGGGCAAGCAGCGCCTGCAGCGAATGCAGTTTAAACCTGGCCTGCCGCGGGTGTTTAGCCGTCACATACAGTAAGGGGCTTGACATATTCAAAGACAAAGACCCTTTCTGTTTCATGCCCCCTGTGGACGGCAATGCATAATGTTGCCGGGGGACAGGGAATGTGAAAAAGGATTGTGCCCATTGGCACGGCGTATTAGGGCAATCTGTGTATTCACCGGGGTGGGCACAACAAAGCTATTGGTAGGCAACCGAAGGCAGCCATAAAATGATTTCAGGCCAGATCACAATAATGATAAGGCCGATGAGCTGGAGAATGATAAAGGGAATAACCCCTTTATATAAGTGCTTTAACTTTACATTGGGCGGGCATACCCCCCTTAAGTAAAAGATGGCAAATCCCACCGGCGGCGTGAGAAACGAGGTCTGGAGCACCACGGCCACCAAAATGGCGAACCAGATCAGGGTGGGGTTGTCGATATTTGGCCAGACGCCCAGATCTATGCCCAAGGACGGAATCACCGGTGCCAGCAGGGGCAGAATGATCAGGGTGATTTCAATCCAGTCCAGGAAAAATCCCAGAAAAAATACAATCCCAAGAATAAAGGCCACAATGCCGTAGGGGCCGAACGGCAGGCTTGTCAATGTCTCTTCCACCAAGGCATCACCGCCCAGTTCCCGCAATACCAGGGCAAAACAGGTGGCCCCGATCACGATGGCGAAAATATACGCCGTGATGCTGAAGGTCTGGTGAACCACTTGCTTTAAAACCTTGAAATTGAACCGGCCGTTGACAATGGTGAGAACCAGGCCGCCCAGAGCCCCGATACCGCTGGCTTCGGTCGGCGTTGCCATGCCAAAGGAGATGGTGCCTAGTACAGCAAATACCAGGATCATCGGCGGGATACAGGTTTTGAGGGCTGATCCCACCAATCTCCAGGTCAGGTGCGGCTGGTTTGTCGCCAGGGGGGCTTTCAGGGGTGAAAGCCAGGCCAAAGCAAGGATATAAATCATGTAAAGGCTTGCCAGGACAAGGCCGGGGAACAGGGCGCCCATAAATAGATCTCCCACGGGGACGCCGAGCCTGTCCGCCATCATGACCAGCATGATGGACGGCGGAATCAGTATGCCTAATGTACCGGCCCCGCAGATGGTCCCGCAGGCCAGGGATTTGGAATATCCCTGGTTGAGCATTACAGGCATGGACAAAAGCCCTAAAAGGACCACCGAGGCCCCTATGATCCCGGTGCTGGCCGCCAGGATAATGCCGATGAGCGTTACCGTGATGGCAAGCCCGCCCCTCACCCTGCCGAAAAGCAACTGGATATTTTGCATCATATTTTCAGCAATGCCGGACCGGTCAAGCATCAGGCCCATAAAAATAAACATGGGCAGGGCCACCATGATCCAGTTGTTCATGATGGCAAAGATACGGTTGACCTCCATGCCGACGGACATGAAATCCAGGCCGGTCATGGTGCCGAAGTAAAGGTCCGAAACATAGCCGATACCGGCAAAAGCGACCGAGACACCACCTAAAATAAGAGCGATTGGGAAACCGGTGAACAATAATCCGATAAAGGAGGCCATCATGGCAATGACCAG
Organism: Desulfobacterales bacterium; assembly: GCA_022361095.1. GTDB lineage: Bacteria > Desulfobacterota > Desulfobacteria > Desulfobacterales > Desulfobacteraceae > Desulfobacter. The sequence continues at coordinate 2,542 of JAKSBO010001037.1, forward strand.
GATGTCTTCATGCGTCATGGGGCACCTTTTTTCCGGTAATCACCAGAATCTGTTTTAAAATACGGGCCAGGGCCGCCAGGGTCAGCAGGCCGAAACTCAGGGGGATCATGGATTTTATAATGTAGTAGCAGCTGAGTCCCGTGGGAGAGGCGGAGGCTTCCTTGACCCGCCATGAGGCGGCCACAAAATCAAACCCGTGGTAGAGGATCACATAGCACCAGGGCAGAACCAGTACGGTCAAACCGATGATGTCAATCCATGCCCGGATTTTTTTTCGCAACCTGCCATGGAGCAAGTCCAGGCGCACATGGGTATTTTCGGTCAGGGCGTAGGATAAACCAATCATAATCCCCACGGCATACAGGTGCCACTGCAGTTCTTCCAACGCCACGGAACTGAAGGAGAAGAGATAGCGCATTACCACCTGGACCAAAATAACCAGGATCAGCAGGAGATTGAGCCAGGATACGGCCTTGCCGATGCGGATAATGGTTTTTTCAATTAAATTAACTAACGTGTTCACAATATAGAATATTTCGTTAACTTGATTTTAATTTACCGGGGCAAAAATCCCACATCCGCCCATTTCTTATATTCGGCCCTGAACTGTTCCAGGTCTTCCCAGGTTTTTTTGAACATGGGGTCTTTGGCAATCTCTTCTTGTACAACCTCTTTCCAGGCTGATTCAAAGGCGGCCAGCATCTCGTCGGACCAGTAGAGGTTTTTAACCCCGTGTTTTTCGGAATTTTCCTTGATAATTTTGCCCTGCATACCATTGCTCAAGGCCAAAGATTTCAGGGTGGCGGCCATGCAGGCGGTTTCGATCAGGGTCTGCTGGGATTTATCCAGGGCATTCCAGGTCTCTTTGTTGATTAACAGTTCCTGGACAGTGGAGGGCTGGTGCCAGCCCGGATAGTAATTGAATTTCGCCACTTTATAAAAACCCAGGGGCGCATCGCACACGGGCATGGAGAATTCGGTGGCGTCAATCAGCCCTTTTTCCAGGGCCTGGAAGATTTCACCTGCAGGAAGCATGGTGACCGACACGCCCAGTTTGGTTAACACCTTGCCGCCAAGGCCTGAAATACGCATTTTGATGCCCTTAAGGTCTTCAACCTTCTCAATGGGCTTGGTGAACCACCCCGAGGTTTCGGCACTGATGATACCTGCCGGCAGTACTTTGACGTTATAGCCGTAGTGGTCGTACATCTCCTGGTAAAGCTTTAACCCGTTGCCGTAGTAATACCAGGCAATATACTCTTCGGGGTCCGGCCCAAAGGGGAAAGAACTGAAAAGTACACTGGCCGGGTTCTTGCCTGCATAGTAAAATGCTGCCGTATATCCGGCATTGGTTTTACCTGAGCTCACCGCATCAAGCACTTCCAGGGATGGTACCAGTTTTCCGGGTGCATAGAGTTTGACTTTCAGTGTGCCGTTTG